>NZ_JAYQWM010000121.1:0-8146 GCF_036662595.1 Escherichia sp. Lx600-2
CTTTTCAAAAGGGTATTTTGGCTTTGACATATTAGGGGCTATTCCATTTCATCGTCCAACAAAATGGGTGCAGTACATAATGAAAATTAACTTACTACGGGGCTATCTTCTTTCTGTCACACAACACGGCAACAAACCACCTTCACGTCATGAGGCAGAAAGCCTCAAGCGCCGGGCACATCATAGCCCATATACCTGCACGCTGACCACACTCACTTTCCCTGAAAATAATCCGCTCATTCAGACCGTTCACGGGAAATCCGTGTGATTGTTGCCGCATCACGCCGCCTCCCGGAGTTTGTTCGGCACCATCCATCGCTCCATCTCACGGACGGCATGACCGGCCTCCCTTGCCGCCATACCAGCCTCTGCGATGACCTGCCAGAATGGCATATCCTGCCACTGCCAGCGTTCCATTCCGGCCAGTGACGGAAAACGCTCGCCCCACTGCCAGAACAGGGTTTCCAGGTCATGCTCTGCCACCCGGTCACTCCAGCGTGCATGCCAGCTTCCGACTGTTTCCGGTGAATGAAATGCCAGTTCGATTTCAGCCTGAGCGACCAGCGCCTGGTACGCACGGGCTTTCTGCTCTGTCTCCCTCGCCTGCTGGCGGCTGTACTTCTGCATGACCAGCGCGGATTTATGGCGACTGCGTTCCCTGACACGAAACCGCACCGACGGGAACAAGCGCTCTGCTGCATCACCGGGAAGGGGAAGGAGGCAGACCTCGCCCTGTGTTTCAATCAGCACATCGATGGCATACAGCCACTGAAGACGGTTGCCGTGCAGTTCTTCTGCGGTCAGGGACGGCATGAAAAATCGCAGGTCAGACAGCGATATCCTGCGGCTTCCGTTCAGACAGCGGAAAAACGCCCCCGCATACGGATATTCAGCCAGCGTGTTACCCTGATGGCGGCGTTTTTCGGTCTCCGCCACCGCCCGCCATGCGGCCTGTTGCTCTGTGCTGAGAGGAACCAGTGCCTGTGAACGTGCGCTCATGCCTGACCTCCTTCCGCCATCAGGATATGGATGATGTCGTTAACGCTGTATCCCTGCGTATCCAGTGACGCCGCCAGTGCCAGTGAATGGCTGACGGCTTCCGGTGCAAACCGCCGCTGTACCTGAACCACCGCAAACGGCTCACCACCGGCATTCACCAGAACCAGCACCCAGACCTGGGAGACATCGCCCGGTGAACATAACGCCAGGTGAAAACGTTCGTGGGCAGGCGTGAAACGGACCTGGACGGGGAAAAAGCCGCCAAACTCGCTGCCGTACTCGCCGTTCATCGTCCAGTTGTCCGGCGCATCCAGCTCCCGCATCACGGCGTGTGTCAGCTCACGGCGTGCATCACTTCCGGCAGCCCGGATATCTTCATATTCCTGTGCGTTCATGGTATGTAATACATTCAGAGTCAGTTCAGTTTTCATCACGGTATCTCCCTTGCTGCCGCCCCGTCTCCGGCGGGGCGGTGTGGTTGTTCATCAGGCGGCATCAGCCAGGTTATCGGTGCGTTCAGTGGCATCCGTCTGTGGGCGTGGTGCACACATCCAGCCAGGCACCCAGCGGTTGTCTTTCATATGGTGCTCTGCATGTTCAGCCGCATCGCCTTTCTTCATCTTCTCCGCGTCCCGTGCGGCACCGGATAGTCCTGCCTCATTCAGGGCTGCGATAATCTGCGGCTTTTTCAGGTGTCCGAAAAAGTTTGCTTTCGTCGGCTGCCACCAGTCGCGCATGTGAAAGCCGATGGCGCTCTCCAGCGTGTCCAGCGGACTGCGTGACGTGTGACCATACTCACGGGTCTGGACACCGTGGATACTGCACGCGGTGCAGAAACTGAGCAGTGATAACAGCACCTCCTGACTGAGTGACAGGAACGTCGTCATATCCCGTGCCCATCCATCCGGCAGCAGGGCGGCAAGACGGGCTTTTTCTGCCATCATCGTCATGAATGCGGCACCTTCCTTCCCTGACGGCGCATCGCTGGTCAGCGAATAATGCTCACATTCCAGGCGGATTCTGGCGGGATTGCTGTAAGCTCCGCTGCCAAATACATTCAGACAGAGTGTCCATGCCAGAAGTGCCAGGGATTTGTCCGGCTGCTGCATCAGTGCTGCCTGGACTGCCAGCGTGCGCTCTGAGGACATTTTCGTCAGCAGTGGCAGACTGATTTCCTCCACGGAGGCTTTCTCCTGCACCTGTTCCGTGTGGTCAGCGTCGTCAGCCACATCATCCTCACTGCGTAACTGCACACCACGCTGGACACATACGTTTCCATAACGCCAGGACACCACCACGCCACTTCCGGCACGCATCTCCGGCGTCCACGCCCTGACCTTCGCCATGCAGTCAATCAGCTTCATTTCTGCTTCCAGCAGGTCGGATTCCTCACACTGGTTTTCCAGCGCATCGTAACGTGCCATCAGTTTGTTCAGGCGTTCTTCTTCTGCCTCCGTCAGCACCGCTTCCGGCTCCGGCAGACTGCGGTATGTTCCGGCATCCTCACGGCACTCACCAACGGCCTCCATGCGTCCGGCACACCATCCCCAGCCCTCGGCTTCCCGAAGGTGTTCAGCAACAGCCTGGAGTTTTTCCAGCAGGGCAGCATCGAGCGCAACACAGTCCACATAGCCACCCTCGTCGTCGCTGAACAAATCGGTGCGCAGTTCATCTGGCGAGAAGGCATCAGCCCCCACAAAGCGGAATTTAGTGTTCCCCGCCACCGCCACTTCACTTTCGGTCACCAGACGACGAATGGTCTGTACTTCCGGTTTTCCGCCCCATCCCGACTGACAGGCAGCTTCAAACACCTGCACCTGACGCGCGGTGTCGTTCTCCAGCGCCAGCGCCTGACAGTGCTCTGTGGTGATGCGGTCTTCTGCCAGCGCATCGAGGATGACAGGCGCAAGGTCTGCCAGTTTCAGCATTCGCTGAACGTGGCGGGGTGAATAGCCCAGCAAATCACCGATTTGTGCAGGCGTTTTGCCTTCCTGCGCCATTGCACGGAATCCGGCAATCTGTTCGGCAGGGTGCATATCCCGACGATGACCGTTTTCAGTCATTGATGCGGCAGTCGCCAGTTCCTGCGGAATAACCTTCACGCGGACAGGCCAGTCAGCCGGAAGGATGTTGCGCTCTGCCAGCATGTTGAGTGCTGCCAGTCGGCGACCGCCTGCGGCGACACCGTAACGGTCACCTGGCAGGGCATGAACAACCAGATTCTGCAGCAGGCCGACGCCCTTAATGGACTCTGCCAGTTCGCTGACAGACTCCGCAGAATACGGCACCGTGCGCACATTCAGCGGTGACTTAATCAGCGAGGCCAGCGGCACGCTCACTTCAGCCGTCTCCGCCAGCAGGGCCGACAGGACTGTTTCCTGCGTTTTTGCAGGTTTACGGCTGGATTTACGCTCCGTTTTTACCTTAGACTCTGTAACTGACATATATTTCTCCTTTGACCGGGGTGGTTGTATGTCTGCCGGACGTGATCCCCGTCCGGCACCTCTCTTACTTAAGAATCCCGAAATCACGGATGACATGGTTCATCCAGTACCCGGCACCGTCCTCAAAATTCCAGGTACGCCAGACCATTGCACCGTTATTACGGACAACCAGGCGAAACTGTTCGCCGTGATCATCCTCGATAAAGACGTTCCGGTACTGTACGGCAACGGCTTCGGCCTGTTCGCGGGTAAAGGAGCCGTCAGGCAGCCCCTGAAGTATTCTGAAATATTCGCTCATCCTCATCTCTCCGGTGATGCCCCGTACAGGACGGGGCGGGGCCGTTGTCACAGTCAGTCGTTCAGAACGGGATATCGTCTGAAAACCCGTAATCGTCACCCTCCGGCGGTTGCGGCTGAGGCTGACCGCTGAACTGTTGCCCCTCTTCCGGCTGAGTCTGAGCACCTGCGGCACGTCCCAGCATCTGCATGGTGCCCGTGGTCTTAACAAGAATTTCGGTGACGTAACGGGTGATACCGTTATCTTCCCAGCTACGGGTTCGGAGTTGCCCCTCGATGTAGACCTGCGCGCCCTTGCGCAGATATTCACCTGCCACTTCCGCGAGCTTGCCGAACAGCACCACGCGGTGCCATTCTGTCTGCTCCCGCATCTCCCCTGTCTGTTTGTCACGCCAGGTTTCCGACGTGGCGACCTGCAGGTTTGCCACTGCGCCCCCGTTGGGGATGTAACGGACTTCCGGATCTTTTCCCAGGCGTCCTACGAGAATGACCTTGTTAATGCCACGAACTGCCATGATGTGCCTCCTTCTGTTGATGTTTTCAGCCCCCATCATCTTTTGAGTTTCGGGAGCCGCGGTTTTGACGTTTTGCGGGGACCTGCCTTTTGTTCCCTCCGGTATTCACCATCACCTTTTTGAGAACCTTCGCCGCAAGGGGCATCACTGCCACGGACGGAAACGACTGTCCGGGGGCAGACCGCAAAAGTTTTTGCCTGCTTTTGGGCAAAAAGTTTTGCGGGATGTACATTTCACCCCTGGACTGGCGGAGACGGTTGTGGCTGTCTTTGCCCCCGGCGACAGGGGCTTAAACAGGTGAATGGCACCGGACAGAACAACGGGCAGGGACCCGCCGCAACGACGTGAAGCGCGGTTTGCGAAACGGCGTTGCCCCTTACATCCCGGCGGTCTTTTGCCGGGATGCCAGGAGCGCAGGCCACGGCGCGACAGAGGCGGCGCGACCGGAACGGTCGCTGCAAGCCAGGGGTTTTCACGCATCGGACCGTAGCGACAGCCCGAAACCGCGCCAGCGGGTTCGGCGGAGACTGGCAGGTGCGCCAGCAGCTGCCTGTCGGAGTCGGGCCTGACGACCGGATGCCGCCAGGCAGCCGGGAGCCGAAGGTGCGCCCGGCAGACAGGACAACACTGCAGTAGTCAGAATCAGAGCAGCAGGAAAAAGAAGAACAGTAGCAGTAGCAGTAGCAGTAGCAGTAGCAGTAGCAGTAGCAGTAGCAGTAGCAGGAACAACAACATCAGTAACAGACAAATGACAGGCATGAAGAAACAGAAGCCCCCATCAGAACGTCCGCGTAATGAAAGGGGCGGCGCGTGAGCGCGGCCCCTTTCAGCACCACCGGCGCGCGTTTTTTCCCGGCGCGGGCAGACAGGCATTTATCCTCCCGCCGGCCCTGTGTCATCAGGCACGCAGACGAATAATCATCGTCGGGACATCGGTATAAGCAAACGTGCCGCGCGGCAGCTCCTCGCGGACGTCAGAAAACGGTAACAGCTTCTCCTGCTGGCGTGGTCCGTTGAGACAGACGGCGACCAGCACGCCACCCGGACGCAACAGGGAAAAGGCCCGCAGGATATGCCGGATATCCTGCCCGTGGCTGAACGGCGGATTCATGATAACCCGGCTGTAATACTGCACCGGCTGCCATTCCATGAAGTCGCCACACTGAACCCTGACACCGTTAAAATTTTCCCGCAGATACCGGACCAGCCCGCTGTTGATTTCCACCGCATCACACATGGCCCCCGGCGCGGTATCCCGAATCGCCCGCAGTATGGCCCCGGTGCCGGCAGAGGGTTCCAGAATGTGATCACGGTTGCTGATCTCCGCCAGCATCACCAGGCGATCACAGACCGGGGCAGGAGTCACAAAAAGCTGAGATTCAGCCCGGATTTCAGCAACCGGCGCGGCGTTATCCAGCCTTGCGCGCATCAGCCGGATACGTTCTCTTAACTGACTGTGCATATCATTATCTCCGTCATCCCCCGGGGATTTTCCCGGGGGGATATACCTTATTTCTGTGGGATTTCCGTGATTTTCATGTCGGAGATATACACATTCACCAGGCGGAAATTATTGTCCATTGTGCGGCGGTACCGGTATGCCCCGTGGTCTTCTGCTTCTGCCACACTGCGCACGGCCTTACAGTCCCGGGGCAGGGCGGCCCACTGTGCCTTTGTCATTTCCCGGAAACCTTCCCCCGGATAGTTGACTACCGGCGGACGCTTCGCGGCCTGACTGGCGACGGCAGCCTCTTCTGCCGATGGTGCTTTGTAGTCCGTGATGCGATCGGGCGTCACTTTCATCGTGCCGCTGTACCCGAGAAAACTGTAATTTGGCGTTGTGACTGAACTCACCGCCCCGTTGCTTTTGTTCACACGGATGATGGTCAGCCACTCGCCCCGGCTGAAAACCTGTCCGCCCGGCTCAAAATCCTGTGTCCGGGTAACCACGCCGCCGCTTTCGTCCAGCATGGCACGCTCATAGATCAGGCGGTTCTGATAGTGGTTAACCCAGCGTTGTTGATGCTGAATCTGCCGTTCATGACAGCGGATCGCAATTTCGCGGGCCTGCTCCGTGGTGATGATGTCATCATCCAGGGCCGACCATAACGATCGACTTCCTTCATACTGGCTTTTTTCTGCCGGGCGCGGATACGTATCCAGCGGGAAACAGGCGCTGATATGGTCATGACTGCTGATGAGTTTTGCCATATTCAGATCCAGCGATTCAGCCCGCCACATCGTCAGATATTTCTGCGACTGCGCGATGGTCTTTTCAGCCTTGCGCAAATCAGCTTCGATTTTTTTGATACGACGCCAGCGAACGTCCGGACGTTCTTTATACTTCGCGTGAAGCAGTGCCGACCGCGCCCGCTCTTCCCAGTATTCCGCACGTTCAAAGAGCATCACGGCTCGTTTCATGCCGTTTTCAATACGCTGCGCATCACGACGGGCGCGGCGTTCGCTGTGATGCCCCACAAGAATGGGCTGACCGGGCGGGATCATCGCGGCCAGTCTTTCCACTTCATCAAGTGCCTGTGCGGATTCACTGGCCCGCTTTCCGCTGTATCCGGTAAACCGCTCCGCCCGTGCTTCCTGACGTTCAGCGAGCGTGCTGTCTTCATCCTCAATCTCTCCGGCAAGTGAGAGGAGCACGTCTTCCCGGCCCGGTGTCCAGGCTGGCGCGACAAACAGCGCCTGTTTGGGTGCCCAGCGAAAACCGGCATCATGCACTTTTTTATACGTCTCCGGGTCGAGGCGTGACGCGGCATACAGGCGCAGTTTGTTGTCATCCGGTGAGTAGGTCGCGCGGTACATCTGCACAGGGCTGGCGGCTTCCGGGGCGGTCATGGTGATTGCTGCTAATGTCATAAAATGTTCTCCTTCCGTCTGTTGCCGCCCCTCGCGGGGCGGCTCACCTCATCAGTTAAAAGCGCGTTTCAGTTCGAGTGTGCGGAGCACCTGCCCGAAGGCCGTGTTTTTCATGGCGGGGATGTGTACACCACGCCCCCGGTGAAAACTCCGGGCAATGTGTCGCCCGAAGGCTTTCAGCACGGGGTCAATTTCCGGCGCGGGGATGTCTTCGCGTCTGAAACGGGGATGACGGCGGGGCTTTACAGCCGCTGCGGAAGGTGAAACAATACTTACTGTCATAAATGAAACTCCTTATGACAAATTGGTTAACAATGCCGTCAAAATTGGTTGTGCAATTCTTACGGCGTGGATTAAGCAGGTCCCTGACCTGCTTTTTTCATATCTGCGTCTGACGTTCTACGGTGTTTTCCTCCTTCTGTTCCTGCGTTCTCATTACCTGCCAGCCGGATGACTGACAGAACAAATAAATGCATATTGCCGGAGCCTGAAATAAATCCTGATTTTTAAAGAACATCACCCGTTGAGTTTCGGGAGCCGCGGTTTTGACGTTTCGCGGGAACCTGCTGCTGTATTCCCTGTGGTATGAACTTCACCCGTTTGAGAACCTTCGCCGCAAGGGGCATCACTGCCACGGCCTGACGCACCTGTCCTGGGCAGAACGCAAAATTTTTTACCGGGTTTTGGGTAAAAAATTTTGTGGGCTGTTCATTTACCCTGGACAGTCAGTGCGGCAGGTTGTGGCTGTATCAGCCCCCGGCGACAGGGACTCATACGGGTGTGTGGCACCGGCAGGCAATGAGCAGGGACCCGCCGCAACGACGGAGAGCGCGTGCGCGAAACGGCGTTGCCCCTTACATCCCGGCGGCCTTTTGCCGGGATGCCGGGAGCGCAGGCCACGGCGCGACAAGGGTGGCGCGACCGGAACGGTCGCTGCAAGCCCGGGGTTTTCACGCATCGGACCGTAGCGACAGCCCGAAACCGCGCCAGCGGGTTCGGCGGAGACTGGCAGGTGCGCCA
>NZ_JAYQWM010000122.1:0-8010 GCF_036662595.1 Escherichia sp. Lx600-2
CTGATAGAAACAGAAGCCACTGGAGCACCTCAAAAACACCATCATACACTAAATCAGTAAGTTGGCAGCATCACCGAATGTCCTTATACGTTCTCAGAACAGGCAGCAAAAAAACAAATGAGATCAAGGTAATATATCTTCACTTGCAGGCTTGAACAGCAGAAAATTTGCGAGCATGATCGCAATTATTTCACTGCCAGGGATATCAATAGCTTCCAGTAAATCGCTACAGCAGGCAATTGCCAATATAAAAATCTGGCACAAGGGTGAACAGCGCGCGCCGCATAAGCCATTGTTATTGCTATACGTATTAGCGGGATACCTGAATGGACATCCGCGCCTTTTCGATTATTGTAGTGGAACAGTCTACGAGGATGCAGTTCGAAGTGAGTAAGTAAAGGTTGCTGGAAACGATCAATGCCGCCATACAATGATTTTTTAGGATCAACAATGAGTAATAAAAACTACGAAAGTCACCGCAAAGCGATTGTTAGTAAAGGTATACCACCCGCTCTATTAAATAGGCTCACCAATTCGGATGTTCAGGTGATCAATACCTTCTTAACACGAGTGAGCAAACTGGAACTATCTCAACAAGAGAAAGACTGGATCATAAAAATCATCTCTATGGTTTAGACAATTTCAGCCTTGTAGCCTTTCAAGGGTTTTGTGTGGGTACAAACATTATCGAATCGGGGTATAGCCGCAGCTGTAGCTGTATCCACATCAGTAAGTTGATGTAGGTTGACTTAGGTTGAGCGAAAAATAGCGAAAAGCCTTGTGTGGCGCGGATTTCAGTCATAAAAAAACGTCCGTTGATGTCTATTGATGTTCCGATGGTGCGAAGGTGCGAAGGCCGGACTCGTACACACATTTAACATATTGTAAAAATTGAAATTTAATTATAATTAATTTAATTATGCCCCTTTTTGTGCCCCCACCATTCTCTGTTCACATTTTGATTTTTGTTGATTATTTATCCAAAAATCATCAGAGAAATAGTCAATCTAGTTAGGTTCCGTTAAACGGATCCAAACCGGGACTTGACTCTACAAAAAATACTTTTTTTTCGCAAAACCATGCACACTATTCACCCTGTCATTTTTAACTTATATATCAATTGTTTATGCGTTAACAGCTAGGTGAAGAGTGAACAGCTATCTCTACATTTGTGCGTTTCCAATAAGAAGCCCGGCATCAGCCGGGTCAGTTAATCGTTATTTTAATATTGGCTCATCACACTTGGGCAGCCAGTCTGCATTACTCTCCTCTTTCAAAGTGAGGTTAGTTTGCATTCCCTGATTAGTTCGCCGTTTCTCATAATGTAGCCCGTACTCCTTCAGCATGACTGGCAACCCTTTGCCAAACATCGTAAGACTCAGGGTGTTTTTATAGCCATTAGCCTCCATGTATACGAGGTAGGCATGGTAAAGGTATGTACGTGGCTGGCGTGGGACAATATTGGCGTTCCCCATAAACATACCGTTGGTGTCAGGTAATGCCTCAAGATAGCCACAAAAATCAAATGCTGGATCAGCATCACGCTTGATGGTGAGAGCCTCATCTGAATTCTGCTGCGACTGAAGCAATGTTCTGGCGCTCATCGGATCGCTGAAACGCTGCATGAGCTGGCGAACAATCACAGCCAGTTCTCGTGCAATTTTATCTTTCAGCTGCGGATCGCGTTCTTCCGGTGCTATCTGCTCAGGAAAATGCAGAATCACTCTCCGGCGGGACACACCACCACTACGATCAGTGAAGCGCATAGGATTATTATTTACGGCCAGGATAACCGCCGGAATATGTGTTGAATAAGCATTCTGATATTTGGGGTCCACCGATACCGCATCGCCACCAGTTATAGCCTTAAGCCCGGCGCCGTCGCCGCTCCACTTCTCCTGATCAGGCAGGCGAATAAGAGAAAAACCTATCAGAGCCGCACGTTCTCGCGGGGACTCCAGCGTTTCAATGGTCGCAGAGGTGGCGTTATCCTCTCCAGCAAGCATGGTCGCAATTTCAGCCAGAATACTTTTGCCACTACCACCAGGGCCAGTCACTTCCAGAAAGAGCTGCCAGTCATAGCGGTTCGCCAGCACCATAAATAACGCCGCAAGAATAATGTCGCGTTTTGCTGGCTTGTGTCCGGCAGCCCGGTCCAGCCAGCGCCAGAATGCCGGGGCATGAGTTTCAAGCGTTTCCCCCTTTACCGGTGGCGTGAAATCGACTTCACACAGGGTACGCAGCCAGTTCTCTTTACAGTGCGGACTAAAAAGCCCTGTTCGCGTATCGAGGACGCCATTACGAAAACCAATCAGATGACGTGCCGGATTTTGCTGCTGCGGAACAATTAACTTTAATGTTTCCACCAGTGAGGCAATTTTTCCTGAGGAAAACGGTGCACCGAGGCGCTGGAAAAGGGCTGCGACATCTCGGGCAAAATCTGACTGAGAAATCACTTTCCACGCTCCAGACTCGTAGCGGGATAAAAGCTGCCCGTTCGGATCAACCGCCAGTGCATCCCTGTAATGCTCACGAACCCTCTGAGCTTTTTCGCTGACACTCATCGCTGTGAATTCTGCTTCACTCATTGTGTCGAAAGGACTGGCGTTATGTGGCTTCAAAGCCTCAAGAATTGCCTTCCGGGTGGATTCCTCTCCGTATTGGGTAAGCGCATCATTCCAGTCACCAAAAACCGGTGGCAGCACAATGTCACACTGACACGCTTTTGCAGCAGTTTCAGCCCTGTTCTGGCCTGAACCATTCAGATCGCGGTCCGCTGCAATAATTAACTGATATCCCGGATACTTGTTATGGGCAACTCTGGCCAGAGAAAGAAAGTTTACCGACGAAAATGCCACCATGACGGCTTCTCCTGTCAGATGATGAATAGTAAGCGCCGTGGCGTAACCTTCCGCAATCCACATCCTTCTTACAGAACTCCCGCCCCCTTCTATCAGATGATAGGCCTCCTTAACCTGACCTCCTTTAAGAAAACACTTGCTACCATTGCCACTGATAAGCTGAATATTCACCAGCTCCCCGTCAGCGTTATAGAGCGGGACGATCAAATCACCGGGGCGGAACATCACCCCACCGGTTTTATGACCTGAAGTCAGCTCATGGCAAATATGCTCCGGGAAACCTTTATGTGTAAGATAAGTATTTCCGGCAGATTCACGCGAGGCTTGCAGTAGTCGCGCGGCCAGTGATGCCGCCGCCTGTTTCCCGCCATCTGTATCTGCGGTTGACGTCCAGACTCCAGAAGAGGCTGAAGACAGACTATGTGTCAGTCCATGTATCCTGTCTGCTGCTTCACTGATATTCACATTCAGTACCTTGCTGACAAGCGCTAAACCGTCCCCAGCCCCGCACTGGTTGCAGAACCATGTTCCACGTCCTTCCAGATCGTCGAAGCGAAAACGATCTTTACCGGCGCAGACCGGACAAGGCTGATGGCGATTTTTCAGTATGTTCACACCCAGCGCTGGCAAAATCCGCGCCCAGTGACCGCGGGCAGCCTTCACGGCCTGACTGACTTTCATTCCTGACATGATGCAGTTCTCCCTCAGTGTAAAACCGGCTTTATAATGTGACGGACGCATAACTCATCCATTACGGCTATTCCGAGCTGGGAGAGTGCGGGACAGGGCATTAGAGGGCCGGATTCCATCAGGTCTGAAAGCAGGGCGCAGGCGATTTCCATGCCTTTTGTTTGCCCGTGTTGTCGCAAATAAAACCCTTCAAGCTCACGAGCAATAGCGGCTTCAATTTCATCCAGAGTGAGCTGCGGGTGGCGGTTTTGCTGATGGCAGACACTCAGCCAGGCGCAGGCTACCGCGCGGCGATACAAAGCTACCCGAAGTGAAAGGGAGAGAGTGCGTGATTTCATTGCACCACCTCCATGTTCATCAGGTCATCCTGGCAACGCTGTACCACGCCATCAAGCTGCTCTGTCATCAGATAAATCAGGGAAGCCAGTTGCTCACATTGAGCACCGGCAGGTTTTTCGTGGCAATCCTGAAGAACAGCCATTCCGGTGACAAACTCCCCCACGTTACGAAGATGCTTCAGGCGGACAATATCGTCATAAGAGATTGCGGCGTGATTCATCACATCACCTCCCGGACAGGCAGGCGAGCAGCAAGGCAAAGCACATACTCATGGACCAGTGAAAGACGTGCATGATGCTCATTGCTGGCGACGATACGCAGCATACTGATACGTGGTTTACGTTCTGCACGACGAATGGCGGCAAAAACAAATATAAATTGAGGATGTGAAGGGGCGAGGATCGTAGCCATAAGGGCAACCTCCAATAAGTCGCGGTAAATGCCACCACCGGAGTTCCTACGCTCATGGGTGGTGACCCGAACGGGGGTAGGAATACCGGCCTTATTGGAAACCGGCCAGCCCGAAGGCTGCCCCGCCCGGACCACCATTATCTGACAGGGACTAAGGTATAAGCACCGCAGTCCGAAAAATGGGTGTGCCTGAGCAACGACGTAAAAAAAGACGCACGGCGCGTCTGGTGTCGCCAATAAGTAACTCGGGTTCCTACGCCCGGCAGCCGATTTTGCGGCAGCGGGAAAACTATACCTGGAAATGACTGCAGGATGCAAGCCAGAAAAAAGGGGATTAATGCGTTCAGGCATCATTATGCATCACATCCCCGTCCGCGGGCACTTATACGATCCGCCATCCATGCGCTTACCTCTGACTGTGCCCAGGCAACATTTTTACCACCAAGCGGGATCTGCTTCGGGAAAGCATCGCGGCTTATCAGGTCGTATATAGTTGAGCGGGACAAGCCGCATAAATGCATCACCTCGGGAAGACGTAAAAATCGCTCATGCTGGTTCAGCACAGGAAATAATGGCGCAGCCGGAGCTGGCGCAGAAACAGAAATATCATGCATTTATCTACCCTCTTTAATTCTTTCATCAGTCCGGATAAATCCCCCCGGATTCAGGTAGTTCCTTATTATGTATATATTGCTCGCTTACGCACCCATTATTTATTTAGCGTCACATATTGATTTAATCAAATTTAAAACTATATCAAACCACATAAAATGGCATGATAGATATTATGCCTGCGAACTATAAATACAGGGACATTAATAGGAACTAACTTTCATCTAGGGGTTACTACCCCATGAGTCATAGAACTTAATAGTACTGAAACCGCAACCCATTCAGCAGGGGTGCACAATTTCTACATATGGCTTTACATTGCAAACCTAACTTCAGGAGATACTCATGAATAGCATCAAGCTCAGAAGCATTAGAACCGCATAAAATCAATAACCACGCATTCTTAACCTAAAAATATATCCAAATAAATTCATAAAAGACCGAACAGTTCTAGTTTTATAAAAATCAGATTGAAATGCAACACCAGGGAAAGGGGGAATCATGTTATTTCCCGGCAAAGAAAAATCGTCTATTTCATCATCTGTTGAATACTACTGAAGAGTGGTGAATAGTTGTGAGGAACAATAATGAAATAATCATTCGAAATAAAAATTTCACTTTTGATGAAAAAAAAAATCATAAATCACGCTGCCTTCCGATGAACACTCATGAACAGTCACTGAATACTGCCTTGTCAACCCTTCACCTCTTAACTAGCTGTATTATCAATTTTTTTATCAAAGTGAACAGTAGTGAATAGTATGTATTAAAGGAAAGTTGAAGATCAGACATGACGCATTTCTCTGGCTAGCCAGAACAAGCTCATTGTTCTGTCACTGGCACAATCCCCCTCGGTAGTGCGCTTGTATGGGCACCGGCACAATTGACACGACAACAAAACACTACCGGAGCAGTCATGACTACTATTAACCAGATCCCTGATGCAAACATTACACCCTCCTTCCCACCGAAAATTCGCGAAGCGGTGGATAGAGTTAAGGCAGCAAAAGCTGTCTGGCAGGAAGAACGGCGAAAACAAACTGAAGCTGCTGCAATGATTGAAACTATCCGTAAACGTCAGGAAGATACAAAAACGGAAACGCAGGCGCTTAATGATGAATGGCGAAACCTGTTTCGTGAGAATCAGGGAAATATGACGCCACGCATGAAAAAACTGCGGGCAGAAATCGCCCTCGGACGCGAAACACTGGATGAGTTCGAAGATTTGCTGGCAGCTCAGGCGGCAGAAAATGAATTCCTGCCCTGGAAAACTGCGGATGCTGCAAACCACTACATCAGCGAACATAATCGCCTGATTGAAACTCATGCAGTGTGGCTCTGGAATGAATTTATGAAGGAACACGGCCAGAAACTTATTCAGATCCTTGGACTGCTGAAAATGACTCTGGGCCGAAGCGCTTCTGCTGTTATCGGTGTAGTTCATACCGTAAACGACCCCGAAAGTGTGCTGAAGCAATTTATCAGCGAGCAACTCACCACTCCGGCACTGTCCTGTAACGTATCTTCAACGGATGATATTACCCTGCCGGGGATCAGCATTTATGCGGACGATAAAGCCATCCAGGATGCCAGACAATCCCCCAGCCCTGCAGCACGTTCACGGATGCTTAAACAGCGTGACATGGTTAAAGGGGGCGAGAAGAAATGAATGCCGGAACCATTACTCAGGAAGCACTCAACGATTACCGCTCGGCGATAAAAAGCTGGCTGACACTACGTAATACGCAAAGTACCTACCAGCTTCGTCTGGCGGCTCTGCTGGATACTGAAGAAAAACCGGCAGCATATGCCAGCCAGCTTGAGGATCTTCGTGAGCGTCTTGCAGTCCTCGAATGGCAGATTAACTGTGCTGCACGGGATGGTCTTTATGCTCACCAGATTGTGCTGGAGAGTTGTGTTACAAGCGCAACGGAAAACTTCATGAGCGAGCATGGTGATGCACTCACTGACGTTCTGGCTCCTTTTCTTTGCGCTCCATACGGGCTTGAGGCGGCAATGAAAATATTACGAACCGCTGTAGCCCGACAAACGGAAGTGCGTACTCCGGTAATTTCAGCAGCATACAAGAGCATTATCGACGAAACCGGATTAACGGTGGATGCATCAATGTGCGCTGATGCTTCAGCCAGTTTCACCCCGGCACAACATAAAGTTTTCCTGGCCCGCCTTAACCGACTTAATGAAAAAGGAGGGTACTGATATGGCCCTGAAGTGTCCTGAATGTGGGACGGTCGCTCACGCCAGAACCAGTGCCTATGAAGCTCCATCGGTTAAACGCTCATGGTATCAGTGCCAGAATCTGGAATGTTCCTGCACATTTACCGCTCTGGAAAGCGTGGATACGATAATTATGAAGCCTTGGCGCAATGAACAGGAATCAGACAAAGCACAAATGCCGGAAAAACAACAGCAAACTCTCAACCGCTATGGCTCCGCGTCAAAGCTGTCAAGCCGTCAGCAAATTCCTGTCTGATTAGCAAAATACGCCCACGTAGTCCCGGTCCAGTACCGGGATTTTTTACGCCTTTTCCCTGCCTGGCCTGAGAGGGTATGAGTGCATATCTATGGCGCATGAAAACGCATGAGTCCCATGCGCAATTTTTGACGCGAAAGCCCTTGTGTGGTGGCTTCTGAGACGATTTACGGGGTGCATGAAAACCAGTCTGTTAAGCGAAGCGGGCAGGCGGGCGGGGCTGCCCGCCGAGAAGCCAAAACTTGAGATCAAGAGCTACTGCAACATATGATGTTCTGTATTGATGTATATCGTCAAATGAGCATACAAAAACATTATTTATCATAAAGATACATATGAAATCTTATTTCTATTATGAGTGTCTGGACTGTGGCTCACTTTCATTACCAAAAGATTTATTAGTTTTGAAGTCCCTGTTATACTTTTAACAAGAGCCATGTTCAACTGATTGACAGACTAGTTTATTCATTTATAAAGTCAATTATGTTTAACAAATATACTTTCGTTGAAAATTAAGTACGGTATTTCTATGATTTTGAATGATAAAGAAATAAGATATGGTTTAGTGGAAATGTTATTATCTAGAAAACAAAAACCCGCACG
>NZ_JAYQWM010000123.1:0-7992 GCF_036662595.1 Escherichia sp. Lx600-2
CTGATAGAAACAGAAGCCACTGGAGCACCTCAAAAACACCATCATACACTAAATCAGTAAGTTGGCAGCATCACCGCTTGTGACAACATCGTTTGATGAATCGTTCGCCAACTGCATTGCCTGATTGTAGGTGAGTTGTCCTCCAGCACCGACCTGACGAATAGAGGAATCATCACTGCGGATATAGCCATCAATAATGGATTCGGGCAATAACCACGCATCTTTATAAAGCTCCTGAATGATCATATCCCAATCTCTTTTCGCCAGAGTCATGACGATATCCAGAGGGAGATTTTCACGTAGCGCAAGATTCAACGGACCGACACCATCAGGTAGATGACTCATTCGCGTCATTATTTCGACAGAGAGCGGTTCACGGTCGAGCAACCCCAGAACAACAGGCTGGTAACCCAATTGCTGATCGGTCAACTCCAGAATCTCATTGTCAGGCATATATCTCGCCATACTTGCAATCGTTTGTCCATCATTGCTATTAATAAGTTGTTTGCGTAGGTTAGCTGAAATTCCTTTAAGCCTTGGGAGAGTTCGCATTATGGCAAGATCAAATGTCGCAATATCTCGTCCTTCAAATGCAGCAACGTTGCCTTCATCCAGCATTTGCAATTCCTGCACTAACTCAGGAGAAGGCTTAGGGCGAAACAGCGCTTCTTTTTTCATCTGATTACAGACATTCCCTGCCATGCGAATATTGCTTCGCTTAAAAATTTCTTTCAGAGCATCTTCATCATTTATTAGACCCCAATAATATGCATCAGGATTTATTATCATCAGCGCTTTTTTGACATTTTCAGTGTCATTTTTGTCACTCGCACGGACCATGAATTCACTATTTGTCGAAGACGCAACAACAGGTGCAATTATGTCATTGATAAATATCCCGCGCGCATTAATACTCCCCTTAATCGTAGACGGATTATCGTAATATGAGTCGATAAATACCAGTCCACTTGCATTTATCGAACCGGTAATTAACAGTGGTGAATCCGTAACTATATTCGTTGCCGTCACGTTACCGAGAATAACCCATGGATTAGAAAGAGAGAAAGTGGAAATATTACCTTTGACTGTCAAATTGCCAAGAACAATCAATTTTTGATTACTCTCTATATTACCTTCTACCACTAAATCGCCACGATGCACTTTCCAGTCCGATGCAGATAAACCGAAGGGGACAAGATTCACGCTACTGTTGATAGCTTGTTCAACTTGTTGTTTATCTTCAGCGGTAGCCGCAGAAAAAAAAGGTTCAATATCAACTGCATTTGCAACGCATCGAAGTTCCGCCTGTACTGGAAGACTCAGCATAAACAGGGGAAGTAAACCTATCCAGCTGCAAATCCTGGGCTTAAACATATGCACTCCATGCCATTAAAAAAGAAACAAAAGGGAAATGCATCTTTCCCTTTTGTATATTCGTTATTCTCGCGAAATACCATCCAACGTAGACAACACTTCCTCAGAAAGATGCAATTTTTCAGCAGCCATATTCTCCCGTAAATGCGCAACAGAAGACGTCCCTGGGATCAGCAAAATATTCGGTGAACGTTGTAACAGCCACGCCAGCGCCACCTGCATTGGTGTTGCACCCAAGCTCGCAGCAACATCGGAAAGCGTGGAAGATTGCAGCGGCGTAAAGCCCCCGAGCGGAAAGAACGGCACGTAGGCAATGCCGTCACGAGCCAAAGCTTCAATCATTGCGTCATCAGCACGATGAGCAATGTTGTATTCGTTCTGCACACAGACGATTTCGGCAATCTTGCGCGCCTCTGCAACCTGCGTCGGTGTGACGTTGCTTAGGCCAATATGTTTTACCAGGCCTTGTTGTTGCATCTCTGCCAGCACGGTCAGGCTGGCTTCAATCGATCCTTCCGCCGGGCCATGACCATCCCCCATCATCACGCGCAGGTTAACCACATCCAGTACGTCCAGGCCGAGATTACGTAGATTATCGTGTACCGCTTTTTGCAGCTCTGCCGGAGAAAAGGCGGGCAACCAGGAAGCGTCCTCTCCACGCCGCGCACCAATTTTAGTGACAATTGTCAGGTCGTCAGAGTAAGGATAAAGCGCTTCGCGGATAATCTGATTGGTGACGTGCGGACCATAAAAGTCGCTGGTATCAATGTGATTGACGCCCAATGCCAGCGCCTCGCGCAGCACAGTTATAGCGACGTGGCGATCTCTTGGGGGGCCAAAAACCCCAGGACCTGCCAGTTGCATCGCGCCATAACCAAGACGGTTAACGGATTTTGTACCGAGAGTAAATGTATTGCTGCTCATCGCACCCTGCCCTGTAATAAAACGGATTAAGAAAAATCAGTATAGAAACGAAAAGAGATAAATAATGCGAAGGCGTAAACAAGATTTCTGGATGAGTAGCACTATTGTCCTGAAAGACACCAAAACATTAGACAGCAAAAGATAAGTCAAGCGTCGCATCCGGCAATAAAAAACCGCAACCTGTATCAGCGTTGCGGTTTGTGTATCACATGCTAAAAATTAGAACGTTTTCTTAAAGTTCAGCATCACGCCTTTGTCGCTGATGCCGTCCTCTTTCCAGTGATACGCATCCAGATTCAGCGAACTTTCTTTGCTACTGTACTTCACGCCGACGCTCGCCAGGCTGTTGATACCGCCGCCCTTCTGACCGTCATCGACGTTAAAGTGCTGGCTGCCTGCCCCTGCAAGGCTTGCCGTGCGCTGGCTCTTGCTGTAGCTCAGGTTCGGCCCGCCTTCCAGCGTCGCATTCGCGCTCCAGCCGCCTTTCCCTGCGTAGTCCAGTTTCAGCCCGACGATGCTGTCCACCGCCGTTTCGCTGCCGCTGTTCATGCTCAGGTTAAAGTCTCCGGCATTGCGCTCCTGATAGCCGCCTATCAGCGAGTGACGCAGTTTTACACCCGCATATGGCGTAACCTTCAGTCCTTCGCTCGGTTCGAAAGTCTTCGCCCCTTCGCTGCGGAACTCCAGGTACTGCTGCTTCACGTCGGTATCAGCCGTTTTGTTTGTGTTGCTAAATGCAATCGAACGGCTACTGTCAAGGTTGTGAACGTCATAACGCAATGCGTTATTCCAGTTCATGCCGTTGTCGAAGGACATCTGATGTTTCAGGCCAAAGAACTGGCTATAACCACCTGTGACGCCATTATCACCCGCTTTCTGCGCACCATCACCATCGAGACGAGCGATACCGTACTCCAGACTCATCGTCTGGCTTTCGCTCAGGTCGATGGTTTTACGCAATGCCAGCATGTCGTATTCGGTATTATTACCTAACTCGGCACGTGGATCGCCTTTCGCAACAACGTTGAACGCCAGACCGTTACCCACCTTCGGCGCGGCATCCGCCAGCATGCTGAAGCGGTTGCTTAACACACGCGCTTCACGGAATACCGTGGTCGCCTGGCTACCGCTCACCTGCTTCAGGGCGCTATTCAGTTCAGCAGTGGTGCCCACGTTCAGGCTGGTATACAGCTCGTTATTGGTGTAACCCGCATCCAGTACCTTCGCCACATCGTTCACCGAAGCATCGGTCGCCACATCGGTGTAGGCGTTTTTGCTCATGATGACGTCAACGTTGCCGCTGGCATCGGTGCTGCCTTTGGCGGTCCATACCACGGACGTTGAGGTGATGGCATCGGCGTCGGTCAGGTTGATGCCTTCCACCACGTTGTCGAAACTGACCGTGGTGTCTGCCGTACCGGCGGCGAAACCGGTGTTGATCCCGACACCATTCATGCTGGCGTTGTTGACCTTCAGTTTACCGGCGCTGCCATCAACGTTGGTACCGACGATATAGCCGTTAAGATTGTTACTGCTGCCATCGCTACTACCGCTATCAGTCGTTTCACTGAAAGGTGAAGTGGTGTAAGAGCTTGGCATGTCCGGCAACGTGTAGTCGGTGTAATGCACTTCGGTATTGTTACCGCTGTTGCCGTTCACCCCTTCCACATTCACGCTGTCGCCCTGCTTAATCAACCCCGAACCAGTCACGCCGTCGGCAATCACCACCGTACCGTTGTTAACGATATGACCTTCTGTGCCCAGTACGCTGAACGCAAACGAGTCGTTAGCAAAAATATTGATCGTGCCGTTGTTCTCAATTACCGCATCGGCGGTGGCATTGGCATCCAGTTGCATACCAGTCAATCCGGTATCGGTGGTGCCTTCGGTACCGAGATTGATAACACCGTTGTTAACCAGCTGTGCGTTTTATCGCCTTCCATCGCCACGGCGTTGTTGCCGCTGATGTTCATTACACCATCGTTGAGAGCAACATAGTTGTTGTGGGTGAATTTAACCGCGCTGGCGTTGTCTTTATCGAAGTTAATTACCCCGCCATCCTGGTTCCACAAGAAGGCATCGCTTTCTGTCGCACCGGCAGTACTTACCGCCACGGTGACTTTCGCATCCACCACGCCCTTGTTAATAAACTGGCTGGCGCCATCGTCGTAGTGAATAGCGCCCGCACCTAATGCGGCATCCAGCGTCATTTCACCGGTGTTATATAACGTGGCGTTAGCATTGCTGCCCTGGAAGCGAATGGCGTTTTTGCTGTTATCAAGGATGAGTTTGCCGCTGTTGTTGAACGTTGACTTATCGTCAATATCCAGCGTCCCGGCATTGTTGTTTTCATCCTGATAACCCATTTTCCAGGTACCCGCGTTATTCACTACCGCAGAGTTATAGAGAATCGCGCCTTTACGCGCCTCGCCGCCTGCAAGGTTATTGAATACCGCATCGCCCTGAGCGTTAACGCGCGCCGACGCAATACCGCTGTTATTCACCGTACCATCGTGAAGTTGTAAAGTTGACAGGGAACCGGTGTTATTAATTACCGCGTTGCTGTTTTTCTCAATTTTTACGACGTCATTAAGCGTTCCGTTGTTATTGAAGGTTCCTCCTTCCAGAGTCACCGTGTTCAATACACCTTCATTGGTTAACGCACCGCCTTCATTCACGACGATGGCTGAGCTAATGGTTCCGCTCGACTCGTTAACCAGCGCACCATTTTCGAGTATCCTGATCGTTCCATTTTTAACAGCACCCGCACTGGTGACATCCCCGTTGATAATCGCACCTGACGATAATAATACGGTCTCACCCGCAGAACTTAATACATCGCCATGATCATATAAATCGGCAATATAATTATCCGTTGGATTATATTCATCGGCCCCCTGGCAAACGCCAAAGGTACAAATTGTGCCATAGTTGATAATAAGCCCAGTGCCATCGTTATAGAATGCCTGACCATTTTCCGCGTTAATGTTGATTACGCCTGTCTGGTCATTAATGGCGGTGCCTTCGTGATAAACCGCCATGCCGACGAGTTTATTCACACCGAGAGAATCGTTGTAATTTTCATTTTTCTCCAGGTTGATGGTTCCCTGGTTAATGACCGTATTAGTATTCCCATACGCCGCCATCCCCGCACCGGCGTTGTAGACAGTAATCACACCATTCTCGTGGTTGGTTGCCGTGGCTTTAGTTAATGCCCCATTATAGGCATCGGTACCTGAAGCCATTCCCACACCGAAATCTTTCGCCGTGCTATTTGCAACATTATTACGCAGCGATGTTTCATCATTTTCATCAACCCACAGCGTATCCAGGGTGATTTGCCCTTCGTTATCCGCGGTTGATTTATCGATGGCTAGCATCCCTACACTGCCACGGCCATACATATCAATAATGCCCGTTTCGCCGTTCAGAATGGATGACGAGTAGCTGGCAAGCATACCTGTCAGCCCTAATGCCTTGTTATTGAAAGAGGTACCATCAGACAAGTTCCACTCTGCCGGATAATTCAGCACACTGTGCTGATTCATCATTTTGGTGGTCATGGTACCATTGTTAACGCCAATCCCACCGTATTCAACGTCAAAGACTTTTGGTGCCGGGTCGGTACCAAAATCGTACATCGCCAGGCCAATGGATCCGTTATTGATTACCGTTGAATCTTTATTCCAGGCAGCCGCAAAACCGATATTTTTCAGTTCCACTTCACCGTTGTTTGTCGCCTTCGCACCATAATCAATACTAATAGTGGATAACGCTACACGATAATAATAAGTGAAAGAATCCACATCACTCATATCAAACGTTGCGTCAGCGCCAATCTCCAGCTCCGCGCCATTACTCAGTTGAATGAGATTTTCGAAACCCAGCGGGAACTCACCGCTGATGGTTGACTCACCATTGAGGTAGACTGAGGAATGCCCATCAACGCTCATAAGCGGTGTATCTCCGATACCACGACGAGATGCGGCAGGTTTTGAGCCATCATCCATGACATTTTTTTCACCGACAAAATGGACACCGCCATTAAGCGTGAAGGTATTGTCATCGCCAGCAATAACAATACCCGCAATGTGCTCCTGAGCACCGTCGTAACTTGCATAGGAACGCGTAGTGGTTTCGCTATCAGCAACAACGGTTAACTGACCATCCAGCGTGACGTCATTGTTATTACCGCTGATATTTACGCCGGTTGAGGGATTAAAGAAGTAAGGTTGCGCATTATCGGCTTTCTGATCTTTATCAACCAGAATGCTGCCTGCGATTTCAATCGTATTGCCATCACCCGAAACATTAACACCCGTCGCTTTTTGCCCTGTCACATTCAGCTCATAAGTCGCCAGCGTCATGTTGTTATTATTGCCAGAGACATCAAGACCGGTGGAGAAATCCCCAACGTCTAACCCACCCGCGAGTGAAATATTAGCTTTATCCCCAGCAACGCTGACACCGGTTCCGGCATTGGTCGCGGAAATATCACCAACGTTAACAAATGTCGCATTATCACCGTCGATCTGAATGCCAATGGCATTTTCACCCGCTGCGGCCTGACCAACATTGAGGTCGCCCATGTTGATCACGCTGACGCCATCACCATCAAGCAGCATGCCAATAGAGTTATCTTCGATGACCGTAATATTACCTTTGTTGCTAACGAACGTATCATTGCCGTCAACGTCAATACCGTGCGCACCACCGCTTACGTATAAGTCGCCTTCCTGTTTGATGGTGGCACCGTCACCGACAATTTTCGAGCCAGTGGAATTCTCACCGTCAACGCTCATGGTACCTTGATTATCGACCCGCGCATTATCGCCATTGATAAGGCTACCCGTACCACCATTGGTGATGGTCGAGTCGCCCGCAGTGTTCAGCGTAGCATTATCGCCATTGATGATTACTGCGGTACCGCCGTCAACTTCCGTCTCGCCGTTGTTATTGATAGTGATATCGTCACCAGTAAGGATACCAACGACCGAACCCTCGCCGATGGCGGTCGTTTTACCGTCGTTGTTGAGGGTGATGTTGTCACCCTCAACCGTCATGACAGTACCGCCATTCAGCGCCGTATTGCCGCCCTGATCGGTGATGATCGCATTACCAAAATCAATCGCAGTTCCGGTTGTGCCATCAACAACGACACCGGCCTCTTTAGTGATATGGATGAGCCCATCATCGTCGTAGCTCCAGGTGATGCCACCTGCCGTATTTACGCCATCAAAGATGACGGTGTTGCTGTCGTCATGGACTGTCCAGCCCTTGACTATCGTCGTCAGGCCATCAGGCGCGGTTAAG
The DNA here is from genome assembly GCF_036662595.1 of Escherichia sp. Lx600-2. Taxonomy (NCBI): domain Bacteria; kingdom Pseudomonadati; phylum Pseudomonadota; class Gammaproteobacteria; order Enterobacterales; family Enterobacteriaceae; genus Escherichia; species Escherichia sp. Lx600-2. The sequence goes on from NZ_JAYQWM010000123.1 coordinate 7,612, forward strand.
GTGTAACTCCCATCGGCATTTTGGCTGTAGGTAAAGGTGGTTTCGCGAATTTTGACGGTTTTCGCGTCCTGATCCCAGGTTACGTCATTTTTATAGACGACAGGATCGTGTTTAACCGGGGTATCGCCACCATCGTCTGGCGGAACAGGCGTATCACCGCCGTCGTCTGGAACTGGCGTATCACCGCCATCATCTGGTGGAACCGGCGTATCACCGCCGTCATCTGGCGGAACTGGCGTATCACCGCCGTCATCTGGCGGAACTGGCGTATCACCGCCGTCATCTGGCGGAACCGGCGTATCATCGCCGTCATCTGGCGGAACTGGCGTATCACCGCCGTCATCTGGCGGAACTGGCGTATCACCGCCGTCATCTGGCGGA
>NZ_JAYQWM010000124.1:0-7768 GCF_036662595.1 Escherichia sp. Lx600-2
GGATATGAAGGATTACTCTCGAAAAAAAATCTCATGCATATTCTGGAGGCAAAAGATAAAAATGGTTTTTCTGGATTATTTTTAGCGATATCACGTAAGGATAAAAATGTTGTAACCTCGATTCTGAACGCCTTACCTAAACTGGCCGCAACACATCATTTAGATAACGAACAAGTGTATAAATTCCTGAGTGCCAAAAATAGTACGTCCAGCCATGTTTTATACCATGTTATGGCGAATGGTGATGCCGACATGCTGAACATTGTTTTGGACGCGTTACCTTTGTTAATTCGCACATGTCATTTGACTAAAGAACAGGTACTCGATCTCCTGAAGGCAAAGGATTTTTATGGTTGCCCGGGACTATACCTGGCGATGCAAAATGGACATAGCGATATCGTGAAAGTTATTCTTGAAGCATTGCCCAGCCTGGCCCAGGAAATTAACATTTCAGCTTCCGATATTGTAGATCTTCTGACCGCTAAAAGTCTTGCGCGCGACACGGGTTTGTTTATGGCCATGCAGCGCGGACATATGAACGTTATTAATACTATTTTTAACGCATTACCCACTCTGTTTAATACGTTTAAATTCGATAAAAAAAATATGAAGCCCCTCCTCCTGGCAAATAATTCTAATGAATACCCAGGTTTGTTTTCAGCGATACAGCATAAACAGCAAAACGTTGTAGAGATGGTTTATCTTGCTTTATCTGACCATGCACACCTTTTTGGATTTACTGCTGAAGATATTATGGATTTTTGGCAACACAAAGCGCCACAAAAATACTCTGCCTTTGAGTTGGCTTTTGAATTGGGTCAACGGGTTATTGCTGAATTAATCCTTGATACAATAAATAAGATGGCTGAAAGCTTTGGCTTTAAGGATAACCCTCGATACATTACGGAGAAAAATCATATGGAAGCCTTACTCAAAAAAGCATCTCCCCATACTGTACGCTAAATCTTTGCCTGCGCCGATACGCATAAACATCTTCCACATGCCCTTCACGTATGCGGTTTTGTAGTGCGCGCCAGTAATCAGCGCGGAACAGGTCGGCGTGCATCTCTTCAAAGAGTGGCCCAATTCGAGGGTCGGCGCATAGCCAATGGCGAAACTCTTCCGGGAAAACATCGCCCGGCGAGACGCTGTACCACGGTTCGCTGGCAAGTTCGTCTTCCGGGTAGCGCGGCGGCGGGATGTCGCGGAAATTCACTTCCGTCATGTAGCAAATTTCATCGTAATCATAAAAAACCACACGCCCGTGACGGGTGACACCGAAGTTTTTAAACAGCATGTCGCCCGGGAAAATGTTAGCAGCGGCAAGCTGGCGAATGGCATTGCCGTACTCTTCAATGGCGTCGCGCAGCTGCTGACCTTCCACTTGTTCCAGCCAGATATTGAGCGGCACCATCCGCCGCTCAATATAAAGATGGCGAATCACAATTTGTTCGCCGAGATCGGTGATTTTTTCCGCTGCTTCCTGGAGCAGTAATTCCATTAATGCCGGGGAAATATGCCGCTTCTCCAGCACAAAGTTTTCAAACTCCTGGGTGTCCGCCATTCGGCCCACGCGATCGTGCTCTTTCACCAGTTGATAGCAGGCACGAACGTGAGCGGCAGACATCTCTTTCTGCGGCGCGAACCTGTCTTTGATGACTTTAAATACACGGTCAAAGCCCGGCAGCGTGAACACCAACATCACCATGCCACGAATACCCGGCGCTTCAATGAACTGCTCATTACAGCCCTGTAGATAAACGAGATATTCGCGGTAGCTTTCGGTTTTGGCGTGCTTCTGGCAGCCGATAGCCATATACAATTCAGCGGTGGTTTTACCTGGCAGAATTTCCCGTAGCCACTCGACCAGCGCTGCGGGCAGCGGTGCATAAACCATAAAATAAGAACGCGCAAAGCCAAAAACAATGCTCGCTTCGGCGGTGGTCGTCAGGCAGGTATCAATAAATAACTCGCCGTCGTCCGTCTGGTGGATCGGCAGCAAAAATGGCAATGTGCCGGAAGGCGTGATCAGTTTGCCCACCAGCCAGGCGGCTTTATTACGGTAAAACAGTTCGTTCGCCACCTGTAAATGACTTTTGGAGAGGTTTTCTGGCCCCAACGTTTCCGTCAGATGGCGAATAATGTAATGGATATCACGGCTTTTATTCTGCCAGCGCAGGCGCAGCGGCAGGTCGCTGATAACGCGCATCAGTAGAGATTCCCAGCCGTGATCGGGGTGAAAGTCTTTCGCCAGCGGGCGGGGAATGGTACGAAAGCGGCGCTCTGGCTGAGAGCTAAAGATAAAAAGCCGCTCGGGAGTAAGCGAGCGGTGGTCAAATAACCGACAGTACACGGAGTTAAAAAAGCTCTCCGCAATCTCGAAGCGCGGGTAATCCGGCAACAGCCGGGTGTAATGCTCTTTGACGCGCAGTAAAAATTCCGCGTCCGTGCTTTGGCCGTTGGTAATGCAGCGCAGTTGCTCCACGACCAGACCAACGTGATGATCGTAAAGATGGATACGGTTTTTCATCGCCTGCTGGACAGCATGCCAGTCGGCCTGTTCGAAACGCTGCTGCGCCCCGGAAGTCACTTCGAGGAATCGACCATACTGAGCGTCGAAGCCTTGCAAAATGGTTTGAGCTATCAGTAATTCCAGGCCACGCGGCATTTAGCGCCCTCATCAGGAGCAGAGAATTGCCGGATGCGGCGTAAACGCCTTATCCAGCCTACGTTCGGCAACGGTTGTAGGCATGATAAGACGCGCAAGCGTCGCATCAGGCATCGTGCACCGATTGCCGGATGCGGCGTAAATGCCTTATCCGGCCTACAGTCAGCAACGTTTGTAGGTTGCTTAGAACTGCGATTCTTCAGTGGACCCCGTCAGTGCGGTAACCGACGACGTGCCGCCCTGAATAATAGTCGTCACTTTATCGAAGTAACCTGTACCCACTTCCTGCTGGTGAGATACGAAGGTATAGCCATCTTTCGCGGCGGCAAATTCCGGCTGCTGCACTTTCTCAACATAGTGCTTCATACCCTCGCCTTGGGCATAGGCGTTTGCCAGGTCAAACATGTTGAACCACATGCTGTGAATACCTGCCAGGGTGATGAACTGGAACTTGTAGCCCATATCCGACAGCTGCTGCTGGAAGCTGGCAATAGTGTTGTCGTCGAGGTTTTTCTGCCAGTTGAACGACGGCGAGCAGTTATAAGCCAGCAGTTTGCCCGGATATTTCGCGTGGATGGCTTGTGCAAAGCGACGCGCCAGTTCCAGATCCGGCGTGGAGGTTTCACACCATACCAGGTCAGCATATGGCGCATACGCCAGGCCACGGCTGATCGCTTGCTCAATGCCCGCATGAGTACGGAAGAAGCCTTCACTGGTACGCTCGCCGGTAATAAATTCGCTGTCATACGGGTCACAATCGGAGGTAATCAGATCCGCCGCATCAGCATCGGTACGTGCAACCAGCAGGGTTGGAACGCCCGTCACGTCAGCTGCCAGACGCGCCGCGACCAGTTTCTGAATAGCTTCCTGAGTTGGCACCAAAACTTTGCCGCCCATGTGACCGCATTTCTTCACTGACGCCAGCTGATCTTCGAAGTGAACTGCCGCTGCACCGGCTTCAATCATCGCTTTCATCAGTTCAAAGGCATTCAGGACACCGCCAAAACCGGCTTCCGCGTCGGCAACGATCGGCAGGAAGTAATCGACATAGCGCGGATCGCCCGGCTCAATGCCCGCGGACCATTGGATCTGATCGGCACGACGGAAGGTGTTGTTGATCCGCTCCACCACCGCTGGCACCGAGTTCGCCGGGTAGAGCGACTGATCCGGATACATGCTGGCCGCCAGGTTAGCGTCCGCCGCTACCTGCCATCCCGACAGATAGACTGCTTCAATACCCGCTTTCGCCTGTTGCAGCGCCTGACCGCCAGTCAGTGCACCGAGGCTGTTGATGTAGCCTTTTTTCGACTCGCCATGCAGCAGACGCCACATTTTCGCCGCGCCCAGTTGCGCCAGCGTGCATTCAGGATTGACTGAACCGCGTAATTTCACCACATCTTCCGCGCTGTATGGGCGAGTAATGCCTTCCCAACGCGGTTGAGTCCACTCTTTCTGTAATTCTTCAATTTGTTGTGTACGGGTTTTCATGTGCAGATGCTCCATAGTTATGTGGTGGTTTACGCTAACAGGCGGTAGCCTGGCAGGGTCAGGAAATCAATTAACTCATCGGAAGTGGTGATCTGTTCCATCAAGCGTGCGGCATCGTCAAAACGCCCCTGGGAGAAACGTTCTTCGCCCAGTTCGCTGGCAATGACTTTCATCTCTTCGCCCAGCATCTGGCGGAACAAGGCTTTGGTCACCGGTTTGCCATTGCTCAACGTTTTTTGATGATGGATCCACTGCCAGATTGAGGTACGGGAAATTTCAGCCGTCGCCGCATCTTCCATCAGGCCATAAATCGGCACGCAGCCGTTGCCGGAGATCCATGCTTCGATGTACTGCACAGCCACGCGAATGTTGGCGCGCATACCTTCTTCGGTGCGTTCACCATCACAAGGTGCCAGCAGCTGATCGGCAGTAATCGGCGCGTCTTGTTCGCGCATCACTTCAAGCTGATTTTTACGGGAGCCGAGAATGTCGTTGAATACCGCCATTGCCGTGTCCGCAAGGCCTGGGTGAGCGATCCATGTGCCATCGTGACCGTTATTGGCTTCCAGCGATTTATCCGCTTTTACTTTGTTGAGCACCTGGTTATTGCGCTCTTCATCTTTGCTCGGAATAAACGCCGCCATGCCGCCCATCGCAAAAGCACCACGTTTATGGCAGGTTTTAATCAACAGGCGTGAGTAAGCATTCAGGAAGGGTTTATCCATCGTCACTGCCTGTCTGTCTGGCAGGACGCGATCGGGATAGTTTTTCAACGTTTTGATATAGCTGAAGATGTAATCCCAACGACCGCAGTTCAGACCAACAATATGGTCACGCAGTGCGTGAAGGATTTCGTCCATCTGGAACACGGCGGGCAGCGTTTCAATCAGCAACGTCGCCTTGATGGTGCCGCGCGGCAGATTAAAGCGATCTTCTGCATAGCTGAAGACTTCTCTCCACCAGGCCGCTTCCTGCCAGGACTGGGTTTTCGGCAGATAGAAATAGGGACCGCTGCCCTTTGCCAACAGTGCCTGATAGTTGTGGAAGAAATAGAGCGCAAAATCAAACAGGCTACCGGGGATTGCCTCACCACGCCAGGTGACATGTTTTTCCGGCAAGTGCAGACCGCGTACCCGACAAATCAAAACCGCTGGATTGGGCTTGAGCTGGTAAATTTTGCCTGCTTCATTCGTGTAACTGATGGTGCCGTTAACCGCATCGCGCAGGTTAATTTGCCCGTCGATCACTTTGTTCCAGTCTGGTGCCAGTGAATCTTCGAAATCGGCCATAAAGACTTTCACATTGGCGTTCAGTGCGTTGATCACCATCTTGCGCTCAACCGGGCCAGTTATCTCGACTCGACGATCTTGTAAGTCCGCGGGAATACCACGAATTTTCCAGTCTGTATCGCGAATGGAAGCTGTTTCCGAAATAAAATCAGGCAACGTTCCGTTATCAATATCTTGCTGCTGCTGAATGCGCGCTGCCAGAAGTTTATTGCGTTGTGGCGTAAAATGCGTCACCAGCTCAGTCAGAAATTCTACCGCTTCGGCAGTAAGAATTTGCTTCTCCTGCTCGCCATACGGCCTTGTGAAAGCCAGTTCATCGGTTGTTGTTACCTGTTCAGTCATCGTGCAGCTCCTCGTCATGGATCCGAAAACTTCCCCACTGTGAACGAAGGATCGTTGTGCGCTTTTCGTTCAGCACAACTAAGACTACTCATTTAAAATGCAAAATCAAAAACAATTTCCATTTTAATTAAAAATACTTGATAACTTATTGATAACAATATGAATAAAATTTATTCACCTACTGAGGTGTGTTTCGGAAATAAAAAAGGCACCCGAAGGTGCCTGAGGTAAGGTGCTGAATCGCTTAACGATCGACTATCACAGAAGATTAATCCAGCGTTGGATTCATGTGCCGTAGATCGTATGGCGTGATCTGGTAGACGTAATAGTTGAGCCAGTTGGTAAATAGCAAATTACCGTGACTACGCCAGCTCGCTCGCGGTTTGTTTTGCGGATCGTTGTGCGGAAAATAGTTATACGGTACATCCGGTTTTAGTCCGGCTTCCACATCGCGGAAATATTCCTGCGCCAGCGTTTGCGCATCATATTCGGGATGGCCCGTCACAAAGGCAATGCGCTTATCTTTGCTGGCAAACAGATATGCATCCCCTTCTTCCGTCTCTGCCAGAATTTCCAGATCGGTATAATCACGAATCAACGCTGCCGGAAAGTCAGCATAGCGCGAATGTGGTGCCAGGAATGAATCATCAAAGCCACGCGTCAGAAGCGCATGAGGATGGAGAATATGATGCTCGTAAACGCCAGAGAGTTTGTCGGTGCGAGTTTGCTTAGGAATGCCGTAGAGGATATTGAGCGCGGCCTGTACCGCCCAGCAGACAAACAGCGTCGAGGTGACGTGATCTTTCGACCACTCCAGCACCTGTTTGATCTGCGGCCAGTAAGCGACATCATTAAACTCCACCAGGCCCAGCGGCGCACCAGTTACAATCAAACCGTCAAAGTTCTGATCCTGAATATCTTCAAAGTTACAGTAGAAGTTGTTCAGATGCTCTGCGGGCGTGTTGCGCGATTCACGGGCATCGATGCGCAACAGCTGAATATCGACCTGCAAAGGTGAGTTTGAAAGCAGGCGCAGAAACTGATTTTCAGTTTCGATCTTCTTCGGCATCAGGTTAAGGATAAGCACCTTTAGCGGACGAATTTCCTGACCAGACGCACGAGAAGTTGTCATCACAAAGACGTTTTCTTCACGCAAGAAATTGACGGCGGGTAGCTCGTCCGGCACACGAATCGGCATAACCTGATTACCTCACTACATACGCTTATACGTTTAGACATCCAGATAGCTGAAGATAACCAGAAAATTTGCCAATGTCGAGCCTGCATGTTGAAGGTGAGAAAGTTTCAAGGAAAAGACTACGTTAGAATATAAGAATGACTAAAAGGAGAGAAAATGGTTATTAGTATTCGCCGCTCACGGCATGAGGAAGGGGAGGAACTCGTTGCGATTTGGTGTCGATCTGTCGATGCCACCCACGATTTTTTATCAGCAGAGTATCGGGCCGAGCTGGAAGAGCTGGTTCGTTCCTTTCTGCCGGAAGCACCGTTGTGGGTCGCGGTTAATGAACGGGATCAGCCGGTTGGGTTTATGTTGTTAAGTGGGCAGCATATGGATGCGCTGTTTATCGATCCTGATGTGTGCGGCTGCGGCGTGGGTCGGATGCTGGTGGAGCATGCGCTCTCGATGGCACCGGAACTGACAACCAACGTTAATGAGCAAAATGAGCAGGCGGTTGGGTTCTATAAGAAGGTGTGTTTTAAGGTTACGGGACGCTCTGAGGTGGACGATTTGGGGAAACCGTATCCGTTGCTGAATCTGGCGTATGTGGGGGAATAAGCTGCCCCCTATCGTGCCTGCGTAAGCTGGATAAAACGCGCCAGCGTCGCATCCGGCATTTTTTTGCACCAACGCAAAAAGGCCATCCGTCAGGATGGCCTTTCGTTTTATTTGATGCCTGGCAGTTCCCTACTCTCGCATGGGGAGACCCCACACTACCATCGGCGCTACGGCGTTTCACTT
>NZ_JAYQWM010000125.1:0-7747 GCF_036662595.1 Escherichia sp. Lx600-2
TGATAGAAACAGAAGCCACTGGAGCACCTCAAAAACACCATCATACACTAAATCAGTAAGTTGGCAGCATCACCGATGTCATAAATGTGTTTCAGCAACTCGGAGGTATGCATTATTCCCACCCAGAATAACCAACTTTATTTTTATGCGGTTTCACCGCACCCCGTGATGTCGCCGGGAAGCCCCGGTAAAAAATAATTAGCATTAGAATAGTTGCGATAAGCTGCAATAAGCAGAGCCACCTTTTTGGTTTAATAAGTCCTTACAAATAGAAGGGGGTCTTTACACTTATCTAAGATTTTTCCTAAATCGACGCAACTGTACTCGTCACTACACGCACATACAACGGAGGGGGGCTGCGATTTTCAATAATGTGTGATGCAGATCACACAAAACACTCAATTACTTAACATAAATGTATAAGTCATACTTTTGTTTTGGGTGTATTTCAATCTGTTAAAAAGTTTTTCGCTACGCTAGCAAGCAAAAATGAAACAGGAATAATCGAAATGGGATGTTGCGCACAGTTAAAATAACTCACCGTAAATAATCATCTGCTATAAATAATCACTTTCATGCAATACCAGATAAGCTATTTTTAAACAGACACTTACCGCACAACAAACTAATTAAATACAAAAAAAGGCAGCAATCAACTCAATGTTAATAAAATGTTTTGTATATATTAACCGCTTGTTTAATGCGGGGAATCAGTACATTATTTTCTTATAATTACAGTTGAAATCATATAATCACCGAGAGTGATTGATTAATTGTCTTTACTAATAATCAGACTAATATTTACCTGTTTGACTGAGTTGGGATTGCGTCGTTTCTCCATTAGGAGTAAAGCTTTAATGTCACCTGAAGTTCACAGAATAAGGAACAGGTTATGAGCTATAGCAATATTCTTGTCGCTGTTGCGGTTACACCGGAAAGTCAGCAACTGCTGGCAAAAGCGGTATCTATCGCCAGGCCAGTAAAGGGACACATCAGTTTAATTACTCTCGCTTCCGACCCGGAAATGTACAATCAATTAGCTGCGCCGATGCTTGAAGATTTACGCAGCGTGATGCAGGAAGAAACGCAAAGCTTTCTTGATAAGTTAATTCAGGATGCGGGGTATCCCGTTGACAAGACGTTTATTGCCTACGGTGAGTTAAGCGAACATATTCTGGAAGTTTGTCGCAAATATCATTTCGATTTGGTGATTTGCGGTAATCACAATCACAGTTTCTTTTCGCGAGCATCCTGCTCGGCGAAAAGAGTGATTGCCTCAAGTGAGGTCGATGTGCTGTTAGTTCCACTTACGGGAGATTAACCGCTCCTACGCAAGCTTAGGAAAGGTAGCAACTTTATCGCGCTGCTGGCTTTCCGCGCTTCGCGGAACTATCTGCTTTAGGTCGCTAATGAAGCACTCCTGCCAGTGGTTAATATCGTTTTTCACGATAACGTCCAGCATTTCTGCATGACGGGAAATACGTTCCGCCAGCGACATAGTCAATGCACGATCCAGCGCAGCTGCAACTTCGTCACGATCGTAGGGATTAACAATTAACGCCGACGTTAACTCGTTTGCCGCTCCCGCAAATTGCGAAAGAACAAGAACGCCCGGATTGGCTGGGTCCTGAGCGGCAACATACTCTTTTGCCACCAGGTTCATCCCGTCACGCAGTGGCGTCACTAAGCCCACGTCAGAGTAGCGGAATATTTTCATCAGTAATTTACGGTCAAAATGCTGATTCAAATAATAAAGCGGCGTCCAGCCTAATTGCCCGTATTTACCATTAATTCGTCCAGCTTCATTTTCGAGCTGATGACGAATATCCTGATAGGCTTGCACATCACCACGCGACGTTGGTGCAATCTGGGTATAACGAATTTTACCATGATGCTGCGGATATTTTTCCAGCAACGCTTCATAGGCGAGAAAACGCTCTGGCAAACCTTTGGAATAATCCAGCCGTTCGACAGAAAAGATATTTTGTACGTTTTTCAGTTCCGCTTTAAGTTGCGCCAGTTTTGGCGGCAGTGGCCCGGCAGCCTGTTTGGCTATTTCTTTTGGCTCAATGCCAATCGGGTAAACTTCTGTTCGAAACGCTTTGCCCCAGGCTGTATGGCTTTTTGCGCTACGTGTCGTGACGCGGGTCAGGTTAGAAAGGCAATCCAGGAACGCCAGACGATCGTTTTCTGTCTGGAAACCCAGCAAATCATAATCACAAAGCTGTTCAAGCAAGGTGTCATATGTCGGCAGCGCGTTGAAGATTTCCGGTGTCGGGAAAGGAATATGCAGAAAGAAACCAATGCGATTATTCACTCCCCGTTTGCGTAATTCATGCGCAAATGGCAACAGGTGATAATCGTGGATCCAGATAATGTCATCGTCTTGCAACAGCGGCAGTAATTTATCTGCCAGCAACGCATTTACGCGTAAATAGCCGTCCCAGGCAGGACGCTGAAATTGCACCAGATCGAGCCGATAATGAAAAGCGGGCCAGAGAACGGCATTGGAGAATTGGTTGTAGTATTCGTCAAGGTCCTGTTCGCTGAGGTTAAAAGAGGCCCACGTAATGTTACCTTTTTTCACCTTTTTTAGCGGCTGATCCTCATTCCCTGTTTCACCACTCCAGCCAAACCACAGTCCGCCTGCGGCTTTCAGTGCCCCCAGTATGCCAACGGCAAGGCCACCGGCACTGGCGGCGTGCTCATCTGGTGGTGCAATCCGGTTAGATACTACGACTAAACGACTCATAGTCATCACTCCTGTTATTTTCTCTTTTTTGTTGTAATGCGGTGGTTATCATTTCAAGCCAGCTCCAGACATCCGGTACGCCCGCCAGTCGCCATGATGCCTGAGTTGCGCCTGTGCCAATTTTTACTGACATTCCGCCCAGTCGGTTAACGACTGCGAAGCCAGATTCATCGGTTAAATCATCGCCCAGAAATACGGGCGTTCGCCCGATAAAGGGAGCTTCCTGCATAAAGGCAGCAATCGCCTCACCTTTACTGGTACCTCTCGGTTTGATCTCGACAACACACTTTCCCTGCTGTAACGCCATTTGTGGCCAGATCTGAGTAATACGTTGCGCTAATGTCATTAATGCGTCTTCATGCTGCGGAGCCTGACGATAATGCAGCGCAAAAGCCATCCCTTTCGTCTCCAGCTCCGCGCCGGGATACTGGGCGATGACCGTATGCAGTTGCACGCTAATATCACGCGCAATCGCATCCGGCAGATGAACGATATGCGTTTTACCATTGATGTCACGGCGCTCCGCCCCATGCACGCCCGCTAACGGGAAGCGATAAGGTTTTGCCAGTGCGTCCAGCTCCACCATTGAGCGCCCTGATATCAATGCCAATGCACCATCACTTGCGGTTGCCAGTAGCTGAAGTTCTTGCAGAATATTGTCAGGTACGACGACCTGATCGGGATGCGGTTTGATTTCCGCCAGCGTTCCATCAAGATCAAAAAACCAGGCATATTTCGCGGATAGTTCAGGGGTTTCGGTTAACGGTTCTGTCACCCGGTTCTCCTCCTTCTCTTTTCTTATTGTGTTGCGCATAACGCGCTTTACAGACATGTAAGTATAGACAGTGTGACGGGGGTCGCCATTTGCAACGAAGAACAGCCAACCGTTGTGGCGGCTGGCTGTGGTGGGAAAAAACGTTAAATTGTTGTGGAAAAAAGCATCAAACAGTGCGTTTCGCTTTTTGCTTGTAACGGTCGAAGATCACCGCTGCCAGCAGGATTAAGCCGCGAACCACGTACTGGGCGAAAGGAGAAATATTAAGCAGGTTCATGGCGTTTTCCACGGTGCCTAAAATTAAGATACCCGCCACCACATATGAGATTTTTCCGATGCCACCTTTCAGAGAAACGCCACCTAAAACGCAGGCGGAGATAACAATCAGCTCATAACCAATCGACGTCATTGGCTGCCCACTGGTCATACGTGAAGCCAGAATAATTCCGGCTATCGCTGATACCAGACCAGAGAGAACAAAGATAATAATTTTAGTGCGAACAACCGGTACACCCGCCAGACGCGCAGCCTCTTCGTTCCCGCCAATCGCCAGGGTATTACGACCAAAGGTGGTTTTATTCAGCAGCAAACCAAAGATAATCAGACACGCGACGGTGAGCCAGATTGGCGCAGGCAGACCGAACCAGTTGGCGTAACCAAGGGCAAAGAAGCTTTCATCTTCGATACCGACCGCTTTACCGTCTGAAATGATGTACGCCAGACCTCGAACAATCTGCATCGTTGCCAGTGTCGTGATCAGAGCATTTATTTTCAGTTTGGCGATAACAAAGCCATTGACCAGGCCACAGAGAACGCCCAGCAACAAGCCCGCTGCCACGCCAATCCACAGGCTTTCAGTCAGGTTAATAACCACCGCCGTGGTGACACCCGCACAGGCAATTACGGAGGCGACAGAAAGGTCAAAGTCACCGGAAGCAAGGCAGAACAACATGCCACAAGCCACCATCCCCGACATGGAAATTGCCAGGCCCAAACCTTTCATATTAATGAAGGTGGCAAAGTTCGGGACAAAAATGGCACAGGCGATAAAAAGCACCGCAAACACAACCAGCATGCCGTACTGATCCCAGATACGCCCGAAGCTGAATGACGACTTAGGTGCGCCAGACCCCGATGTAGAAACAGAAGACATCATACTCTCCTTACTCAGGCAACTGCCTGGCTGACTTTAGGCATCGCAAGGCTCAGTGCCTGACGCTCATCTGCCTGCTCGTGTAACAATTCACCGGCGATTTCACCTTCCCGCATCACCACAATCCGGTCGGCAACGCCGAGGACTTCAGGTAAGTCGCTGGAGGCAAACAGCACCGCCACGCCCTGCGCCGCCAGCGCATAAATTACGTTATATATTTCGTGCTTAGCGCCAACATCAATGCCGCGCGTAGGTTCATCCAGCAAAATGACCTTCATCTCTTCCGATAACCAGCGGCCCAGAATGGCTTTTTGCTGATTTCCGCCTGAGAGATTCATGATCAGTTGCTCCGCGCCCGGCGTTTTGATGTTGAGCGAACGAATGTGGTGATCGGCATTGTTTTCTTCCCAACCGTTGTTGATTACACAACCGCCGAGCACATGTTTACGTCTGGCACTGATGTTGATATTGTCGCGAACGGAGTGCACGGGAATAATGCCTTCCGCTTTGCGATCTTCCGGGCAGAGCATCATGCCTGCGGCAATGGCGTGGCTCGGTTTACGAATATCGATCGGCTGTTGGTCGATATAAACCTGACCGGCGGTGATTTGCGTCCCGCCAAACATGCCTTTCATTAATTCGCTACGCCCCGCCCCTACCAGACCAAACAGCCCAACAATTTCACCACTGCGAACCGCCAGACTTATTGGCGTACGCACGCCTGGTGCTTTCACAGCATCAAGACGCAGGCGCTCCTCGCCATAACTACGCGGTTGCCAGCCGTAGATATCGCCAATGTCGCGCCCGACCATCGCCTGCACCAGCGCGTCGTGGTCAACCTGCTGCATATCGGTAAAGGTTTTGACATAACGTCCATCTTTAAAGACAGTGATGGCATCGCTGAGGGCAAATATTTCTTCCATACGGTGAGAAACGTATAAGATCACCCGCCCCTCTTTTCGCAGTTCACGAATAACGCGGAAAAGATTGTCGATTTCGCGGGCAGAAAGGGAGCTGGTTGGCTCATCAAAGGCGATAATTTTAGCGTTACGCGCCAGCGCCTTGGCGATTTCAACCATCTGCCACTGACCAATGGAGAGATATTTCAGCGGCGTGTCCGGGTCAATATCCATACCAAGATGTTTAAGTTGTAAACCCGCCTCATAATTCAGCAATGAGCGATTCACAATGCCGCCTTTATGCGGCAGCTGGCCGAGATAGATGTTTTCCGCGACGGTCATTTCCGGCACGAGATGCAGTTCCTGGTAAATAATCGCCACACCCGCGTTAAGTGCTGCGGTCGTGTCGGAAAAGGACATTTCCTGCCCATTAATCACTACAGAACCCGTGGTTGGCGCATAGTTGCCGCTGAGGATTTTTAAGAGAGTTGATTTTCCTGCGCCATTTTCACCCATCAATGCATGAACCTGACCGGCATAGCAGTCAAAACTAATATCCGTCAGCGCCTTAACGCCGGGAAACGTTTTACCGATGCCGCGAAATGAGAGATACGGGGTAGACTGTTGCATAACGTCTCCGTGAATCACTGGTCGTTCACACCCCCTCTGCATCATGCAGAGGGGAATTTTTCCGGCAAATTACTTACCGCCTAAACCTTTTTTCTCCAGTTCTTCTTTAAAGTTGTCACGCGTGATCAGTACCACGTCGGTAACTTCGGTAAATTTTGGCGGTTCAACGTCTTTTGCTACCCAGTTGTAAAGCATTTCGCTGGATTTATAGCCATGAACATCCGGGCTTGGCAGCAGGGAACCGTAGAAGCCGGTTGCCTGTGCTTTAGACAGTTCGCTTACGGCATCCACACCGTTAATACCAATACCGATGATATCGGCTGCTTTAAAGCCCTGACCTTCGGTTGCACGTACGCCGCCAAGTACGGTGCTGTCGTTCATACCGACGATCAGCCAATGTTTAACTTCCGGATGTTGAACCAGCATTGAGTTGGCAGCGTCAAATGCCCCCGGGATGTCGTTAGATTTGGTAGGTACCTGATAAATTTGTTTTTCCGGGAATCCGGCCGCTTTCAGTGCGTCCATAGAACCCGTTGTACGGCGGCGGGCGGTATCCAGTTCGTTGGCGGTAATCGCCATCACCGCGCTTTCTTTGACATCCCAACCCCGTTTCTGCATCTCTTTATACAGTTCCTGGCCCTGACGTTCGCCAATTTTAGTCGCCGCCATCATCACCAGCGGAACGGTATCCATTGGCTTACCTTTGGCATTAACAAACTGGTCATCCACGGCAATGACTTTCATATCGTAGCCACGCGCTTTCGCGACGATGGCAGAGCCGAGTTTGGGGTCCGGAGTACAAATAACGAAACCTTTTGCGCCACTGGCAGCCAGGCTGTCGATCGCGTTCAATGTTTTTTCGCCATCCGGCACGGCAATCTTAATAACCTCAAACCCTAAATCCTTCCCGGCTTTATCGGCAAACTTCCATTCGGTCTGGAACCACGGCTCTTCCGGTTGCTTCACCAGGAAACCGAGCTTCAGGTTCTCCGCCATAGCGGATTGTGACATAACGGCTGCCAGACCAATGGCTGCCAGGGCTTTAGTAAATTTGTGCATGGTTCTCTCCAGCTTTAGTGTCGTTTTGTGTAGGGCAAAAACGAATGACATTCGTTAAATTAATCGGAAAACAAAGCATTACCTTTTATCTAAAAGATAAGTGACCGTGTTGACATAGTTTTAGCGAGAAATTAATTCTCCATAGGAGAGCAATATCACATCGCAGAATTACAGTGAGAACGTGCATAAATTTAGCGGGAAAAGACATAAGGAAAAGCCAATTTGTCAGACAAATTGTTGAATGCACAGCAGATTAATCCATAAGATTAGCCTGGAAATCCTTGTTGTCTTTGGTACCCATGCGGGATGTCTTCTTTTTAACCAGTCAATAGGCCGCATTACCTGGCGTTGAGTTTTTGAAATGGTGTAATAACCACAACTCAAATATGTGGAAAATGCGCGTCATTCATTTCGCCATTAATTATCACTGTGCTCATTAATTAACAGAACACGTATAATGAGAGCCATCTCGCAAAAAT
>NZ_JAYQWM010000126.1:0-7666 GCF_036662595.1 Escherichia sp. Lx600-2
ACCAATAAAAAACAGAAAACTCTTACACATTTAAAGATGGTAAAATAATATAGAACTGTTAGTCTAATGGAGAAGGCGCATCTGATTCAGAGCAATCTATTGCGAAGAATCAGAGTAACAGGGCCCCATGATATAATCATGGGGCCCTGTTGCTTTTACAGATGTAAAAACGACCAATCATTTAACATCTGTTATCGGCACCGCCCCGGACGGGTTCGGCGCAAATATGGTATGGTACCAGCCCGGCAATTCACCTGCCGTGCAATCTGACGAAGCAGTACCGGCGTATGCAGATATATCGTCCAGACATATCTGCCGCATTCAGGCGGTGAGTAAAGCCTTCTCTCTCAAAAGAGGAGCAACAGTTATCCACAGATTCTGGGGATAACTGCGAAAAGAATATGTGCCAGGAAAGTCGGCTCCCGGGAAAAAGACCGCTGGCGGCGCAGCTGCTGGATACGAAAGCTGAGCTGAAAGGATCCCGGGAGGACGTCCGTAAACTTCAGTCCCTGGCCCGTCATGACGGGAAGGTGAAAAAGTGAATGCGGACACCTGGACCCGCCTGCAGGCCTTCCGACATGCTCTGGAGCTGACTTCCTGTGAGGCTTCTCTCACCGCCGGGTATGATCACCTGAAGGATTTCCCGGCCGGTTGCAGCGAGCTGGCCAGCCAGACGCTGACTGATTATCTGACGGAAGACGGCAGCAACCTGTACTCCTGTATTGTCGGTATGCAGTGGGATAATGGTCCTGGCAGATACGGCCACGTCATTGCCGCCCCTGCCAGGGACTATATCGACCTGACCCTTGATCAGTTTCCAGGCTATCATAACCGGATTGTGGCAGAGCCCGTTGAGTCCGGCGGACAGCTCGCGGCAGACCTCAACAGGGAGCCTGCCATCAGTACAGCTGATGGAATAGTGGCCAGCGCATCAGATAAGGTTAATTACATTACTGAACAGAAAAATCGCCAGCCAATGGTGATCATTACAGAATGTTACAAGCTGATCAGAATAACGGCAAGATTTATACCAATGTGCCAGTCATCTCAACTCTTCCAGCACCAGGTATTCCCTCGCTTATTTATCATTTCAGACGTTGGCTCCTGCAGTTTGTCCAGGAACACCTTAGATCGTTTAGCTACTGACTGGAAGGTGACACTGTCCATCCTGTCGCTATAGGGCTTGATATAAACCTGGCAGGCAAGGGATCTGGTTAACTCCTTTCCTTCCATAAAGTGTTTGAAGATCCAGAGATACGTATCCACAAGCTCCAGCCCTGTACTCTGTGTCCCCGACTGGAAGACCTGCGGTTCAGCTGGTATTTCCGTTACATCCATGACCGGTGTCTGCGCAGCAGTGCCTGTCATCAGGATCCTGTCACTCTTTCGACCGACAGCTTATGGCATACAGTTGGGCTCGTAAGATCCAGAGTCAATAACTGACAGGGTTTATTCTGTCATCCTCCGGCAACAAAGGCATATACGATATTCACTTATTTTGTCGGCCCAACGGCTTTTTACAGTAGCTCGTTTTGCCCAACTGATGCTACAGCTCTTTGGTTTGCTTCATCACGGATATCAGCTCCGACACAGGCACAGCTGACTGGTTGCAACGTCTGCACTTCTCTGGACCTGAAACGTCAATTATCAGGATTCTGACGATTAGTCTTAAGACTGTCGATAAATTAAGTGATGCCAGTTGTCAGGATATTCATGGAGCCAGTCTGCATGCGCCTCTGGCGTTGAGACAAACATATGAAGTGTATTTCGGATATGACTGTACGCTCAGGAAGTACGGCAGATTCCGTCAAAAATTACCTGTAAAGACAGACTTCAGAAAAAACAGTGCTCGCCGCAGACCGGTGACCGGGCGAAGCCCGCGAACCGGCGAGGAAGCGCAATATATCTGTAGTTACAGTGAGCAGGTACGCCCTGAAGCCTTCATAATCGGTAGTGTATGCTGTTTTTCCGGAATGATTTATCCACATATCCAGAGGCCCGATCCAGTAAATAGATCCATGAATGATCAATAAAGGATCCATTAAAGATCCCCATATCGCTACAAACCTTGTTACTCATGGGCCGGGACCACGATCACATAAGCTGTGGCATGTTACTGATAAACTGTAATATGCTAATGATAAGCTGTATTCAGTAATGCATATACTGAAGTAAGCTAATGACATAAACTATGGTCAGTACGCCAGACTCTGTTGTTAAATACAGACTGCAGGTTTTTCTTCAGTCAGTTAGCGGGGCTCTGACACACGATTTGCTGTTTATTCTTTTACTGTCCACAGGCAGGAGGCTTTCTGGAAAACGAAAATTCAGACATCAAAAAACTGTTCGGCGAGGTGGATAAGTCGTCCGGTGAGCTGGTGACACTGACACCAAACAATAACAACACCGTACAACCTGTGGCGCTGATGCGTCTGGGCGTCTTTGTACCGACCCTTAAGTCACTGAAGAACAGTAAAAAAAATACTCTGTCACGCACCGATGCCACGGAAGAACTGACGCGTCTTTCCCTGGCCCGTGCAGAAGGATTCGATAAGGTTGAGATCACCGGCCCCCGGCTGGATATGGATAACGATTTCAAGACCTGGGTGGGGATCATTCATTCCTTTGCCCGCCATAACGTGATTGGTGACAAAGTTGAACTGCCTTTTGTCGAGTTTGCAAAACTGTGTGGTATACCCTCAAGCCAGTCATCACGCAGGCTGCGTGAGCGCATCAGCCCTTCCCTGAAACGCATTGCCGGTACCGTGATCTCCTTTTCCCGCACCGATGAGAAGCACACCCGGGAATACATCACCCATCTGGTACAGTCAGCCTACTACGATACTGAGCGGGATATTGTTCAGTTACAGGCTGATCCCCGCCTGTTTGAACTGTACCAGTTTGACAGAAAAGTCCTTCTCCAGCTTAAGGCGATTAATGCCCTGAAGCGACGGGAGTCCGCCCAGGCACTCTACACCTTTATAGAGAGCCTGCCCCGGGATCCGGCACCGATATCGCTGGCGCGGCTGCGTGCACGCCTCAATCTGAAGTCTCCGGTATTTTCCCAGAACCAGACGGTCAGACGGGCAATGGAGCAGTTACGCGAGATTGGATATCTTGATTACACGGAGATCCAGCGGGGGCGAACAAAACTCTTCTGTATTCACTACCGGCGTCCCCGGTTAAAAGCGCCGAATGATGAGAGTAAGGAAAATCCGTTGCCACCTTCACCTGCGGAAAAAGTCAGTCCGGAGATGGCGGAGAAACTTGCCCTGCTTGAAAAACTGGGCATCACGCTGGATGACCTGGAAAAACTCTTCAAATCCCGCTGAACATAAACTGTAGTCAGTGAAGAACGCCCCTTTACTGACTACAGCTTATATTAACCGGTGCAGTGAGTGCTCTGCTCACTGCAGTTTATATTCTGTTTCCTGCAGTACTGTCTGTAGCTGAGCTGCCATCTGCCTGTCCCTTACGTAAGTGATCCCGTAACCTGATGCTGAGGCATTGCTCCCTTCATAAAACATGACTTACTCACTACAGCTTATATACATGCTCCAGCTTATGTTATGTCTGTTCTGCTGACCACAGCTTATATAAGGAAGCGCGTATGCCGTCACCTCAGGGGAGGCAGTGTACGCAGGATCTCCGCAGCATCCCGCCCGTCACCTGTGAAAGGCACTGCCAGCGTGGCAGCCATATCCAGTGCAAACACCCGCGTATAAACCTCCATCGAACGTGGATCCCTGTGACCAGCCAGTGCCTGAATGACTTTCCGGGGCTGGCGGTGATAGAGCATGTGCATGATATAGCTGTGCCGGAAGGTGTGTGGTGTGACCGGAATCGAAAAGTGTACCCCGTCAGCTTCGGCCCGTCTGACAGCCTGCTTCAGCCAGTTGCGCATGGTTTCGTCGGTCACGGCCCATAATGGTTCACGACGACGGGGCCGGGTGGTGATCATCCAGCTTTCCATCTGCCTGACATAGCTTATATCTGTCAGCGGAACCAGGCGCACTTCATCTTTTGGCGGGCGTCCGCGTCGCGCACGCACTTTTTCGGACAGGATCCGCACAAACGGTCTTACTCCATCCAGGTCAAATGATTCCGGTGTCAGCATCCGGGCTTCGCCAATACGCATTCCGGTATTCCAGAGGGTGGCGAACAGCATATGGTGACGCTGATCCGGCATATAGAAAAGAAGGGCACTCACTTCCGGGGCCAGCAGGTAGGCCGGTGTGGCCCCCGTGGAAGTGGCCATTCTTCTCAGGGAGAGCGCTGTTGCAAAATCCACCCCCGGCGCAATGGGTAACAGGGAGACGCGTTCTGGTGAATTCTGCAGGGGAATGACATTGTTCATGAGTTATTTTTCACGTAGCACACGCACTGTTTATGGATACAGGTATTCTGACCTGAACGCCCGGATCCTTCCACGACAATAAATCGCAGCACGCGGATCCTTTTGTTTGCTTATCACACATTATTGCGGGTAAAACCAAATACGTAAAGGCGCATTTTGCCGCAGGGATCCCGTCTTAAGCCAGTCGTGGCGCGGGCTGATGGCTGGTTTGCCGTTTTTGGGAGAATTGGGGTAATGCCAGGATGAATGGGATCGGAGAAAACAGAGAAAGGGAACAGAAAGGGAGAAGGTGCACCACGTGTATTCTGGCCCGGGACGTCACCGTCCCCCTGACAGTTTGACTTTACACAGGAAGGTTGCAGACTCAGCATAATGACTGATTTATATGCAATCCTGCCCATGATTAATATAAATCATAATAATGATTATGCAGAAAATCACTTTCGATAAGATGTATATAATTACTACATTTCCATATAGCATTTTCCGCATAAAATAAGAAAATATATGTAACTAAAATGTATCAAGTCTGAGATATGATATTATATTAGTGCCTTATTCATTGCCTGATATCCTCTTTCCGTAACCTGCATGTACATGAATCTTACTCATGATTGCCACTCTCTTATTTATCCTAAGTCCTGTCCCCTCTGAACTGGCGTTTCCTGCGCTCAACTGATATCAAAAGAGGGTTAGCAGGCCCTGACATCAAAGCACTGATGTTATTTAATGTCGGGAGTAATATTTTATTTAATATCAGTTAGTGTCTCCGGTACCACTTCCCTGACACGTTATATCTTCAGATTTCCCCGGAAACAGGAGGTGACGAACAACAGCCTCATCCACACATAAATTAGAGCCAGCTAGCGCCAGCGTATGCCCGTCACCGTTAATAGTCAGTAACGGAGCTGAAAATTTATCTGCCATTTTACGGGCATTTATCCAGGGAGTTGTCGGATCATATTTGTGTGCCACAAACAGTAAACCGGATGGTAAAACAGTATTCTTCAGGCGTGTCTGTTGCAGATCGCGATGAATTGGCCATAATTCACAAAATTCAGGTAAATCGGACTGTTCCCTCTCAAAATCAACGGCCGGAAATGCGTCAGCAAGGGCTTTTTTTCGCGATTTTCGTTGTTCCTGTGATAATTGTTCATCACTCTGATCAACACATAATATTACACCCAGAGCATCACTGACTTTTTCCGATGCTATGGAAGAATTAAGTGCAGTTTCAATTTCATTGCTGACAATACCCTGAGAGAACTGACGTACGGCCGTTGCAAGTGTTGGCCATGATGAGCGCCATAACAGAAGCTCTGTCGTTAATGATATGAGATCATCTGAAGATATACTTTCCCCCCTGCTGTCTGTTAAAGGAGAATTATGTAATTTTAATAAAAGCTGATGGAACTGATGTATTGCCTGATTCCTGTCTGAAGAAAGTGGACAACTTTTTGTCCTGGCACACCATGCAGCAAAACGATCAAACGTTTCCTGATAACTGTGGGCCTGCCTGAGTTTCCATGAAAAATTATCATTTAAATCATCAATATCAACGACACCGTCAAAAACTATAGATCTGATACTGGATGGAAAGCGTTCGGCATATAAGGCTGCAATCTGTGTACCGTATGAATATGCTACAGCTGTCAGTTGTTTATCTCCCAGAGCTTGTCTGATGCGTTCAATATCATATACAGCCTCATGAGATCCAATATGGCGAATGACTTCAGCTCCTGTATTATGGATACAGGCATTAATTTTCTGTAAAATTAGTTGCTTTTCACTTACATTCACCAATCTTTCTTGATTGGGTTGCTGGCAGTTTATGGCAGGAAAGGACTGACCGACACCTCGTGGATCAAAACCGATAATGTCCCATGATTCCCGAAGATTGGTGACCGGCCAGTCAAAATTGATATAAGGATTAATTCCGGGTAATCCAGGTCCGCCACTTATTATAATAATACTCCCTTTACGTTTACTTTTTGCCGGCAACTTTGTCATCGCCAGTCTGACAAGTGGTATATTTTCATCTGACACATCCTCACCTGTGTCGGTATATTTTAGCGGTACAGATAGATATCCGCATAACAACTCAGGTGAAGAGCTTTCTGTACCAAACCAGTCACTGTATGGGCTGGTCATACAGGATTGCCACTCGATCTGTCTGGCAGACACAGTTCCGCAAAGAAAAACAGAAAAGATAAAGAATACTAAAGTCCTTCTTAAAGGCTTCATTATCACACGCATTGCATCTCCTGCATTGGTAAATTATTACCCTGACCAACAGACAGAATCCCCGGCGGTATAATTCTCACCGGGGATGATGACAGTTAAAGTTGTTAAAACGTGTACTTCAGGCCGGCCGTCGTAATGAAGTTGTAATTTTCAATTCCAGCCCCGTTATTATTATGCTCCGAAGTATTATCACTACGGTCGTAAAGAGATGTATCCCCTTTTTTATTTGTGAGACGACTCCATACACCCTCGATGTACACTTTTGCCTCTGGGGTAATATAGTAACCGGCATTAACTGCAACAGAATAGTAATTCTGGTTTATTACTTTGCTTCGGAATGTAGTTTGTCTTACATAATGCTCATCATTATCAGATCCCCTGACCCACCCGCTGTATTTAAATGCACCACCAAACTCAAAATTATCGTAACGGTAGTTTCCTGTCAGACCGACATAAGGAATTTTAAAATGTTGTTTATAACCAATCACTTTTATTTTATCAGGTAACGCTCCCGTTTCATTCCGGAAACCACCATTCTCACTGTAAATATAAGTTCCTCCTGTAGCATTAAAACTGTAACGGCTTTCCTGATAACCTGCCATAATAGCAAGGCGATAATCAGATTCTTTTAAAAACCAGCCTTTAACGTTCAAATCAAATTCGTTGGCATAATTAAGACGTGTATCAGGATGCCTGCTTTCATCTGTCCATGTTCCGGGAGTCCCGGAATCCATCCAGTCCTGATCAACCATATCCCCCCCCCCCGACTATTGAGAGTGGTCCAGCCAGCTGCACCAACAGATAACCATGGATTCAGCTCCCAGTTAACGGCGCCTTTAAGAATGGCGGCGTTACTGTATTTCCAGTCCAGTTGGCTGACTTTACGTCCACCTTCTTCAGGCTCATAAACCCGTTCTTTTGTTTTGCCACTCAGTGTACCTAAATTAATCTCTGTACTTATTTTCTCCGGGCCGAAGAAATCAGAAGCAGAAGCTTCCTGAGAACTGAATACCACAGGTGCTGCAAGAATAATTGCCAGAAGCTTAGTTTGCATAACAATGACTC
>NZ_JAYQWM010000127.1:0-7587 GCF_036662595.1 Escherichia sp. Lx600-2
GGTGGAGCTGCATGACAAAGTCATCGGGCATTATCTGAACATAAAACACTATCAATAAGTTGGAGTCATTACCGACGGCTCCTATAATGGTGCATCTGCAATTGGTCGTCTGGGGAACGAAGGTAATGGCGGAGAGTTTCAGTTATCAAAAGCCTTCAAGAGCGATAACGGCGCAATCTGGGATGTCAATGTCATGATTGATCACTGGGGCGACGAAGTTAACCTGAAAAAAGCCTACGCTGGTGTCACCAATGTTTTGGCATCCAATCCTGACGCCTATATCTGGGCTGGTCGTGACTTCCACCAGCGCCCGCAACAGGGCATTAATGACTACTTCTGGATGACTCACGATGGTCAGGGTGCCGGGGTGAAAAATTTCGACATTGGTGGCATCAAGTTTGACCTTGCTACTGTCGCAGCGGTTGAATCCTGTAATCCTGAAGTGATGGAGGATGAGACCAATCCATCACGCATTACCTGTACTGGCGGGTCAGGAACGGGCGACAAAGGCAATTATGCGATAACGTCCAAAATTCATGGTATGAAACTGGGGCCACTGGATCTTGAGTTGTACGCTAACTACGGCTTCGACTCAAAAGCGGTCGAAGGTGAAGACAAACTGAAAGCCTGGCAGGGGGCATTTGTTGTAAGCCATAGCAATGACAGCGGAGTGAATAAAGTCATTGCCCGCTACTCTGATAATTCCGATAACAGTGTTTACAATAAAACTGACGATCTCACGACAATTTACGCCAGTTTTGAAGGTAGTCATAAATTTACCCAGCAGGCGCAAATCGAGTATTTACTAGCCTTCCATGATTACGACAACAGTTCTATTAAGAGTGATAACCGCAAAAACTATGGCGTAATTGTCCGTCCTATGTATTTCTGGAATGACGTTCACTCCACCTGGCTTGAGGCGGGTTATCAGCGGGTTGATTATGATAAAGGCGGAGATAATTCCGGCTGGAAGCTGACGCTGTCACAGAACATTTCTATTGCGATGGGCCCGGAATTCCGCCCAATGCTACGTTTCTACATGACGGGCGGGCAAGTTGATAATGACCGGACTGCACGCGTCAACGGTACAAAAGAGGAAACGCTTGACGACTTTAACCTTGGCGCGATGTGGGAAGCTTGGTTCTGACAGGCCACTCACATTGAGTTAATGCAACCAAAACACGCCTTCTTCTGGCTGGAAGAGGGCGTTATAGCGCATTTGGAAGGCATTAATCTCCTGCATATCTGGCTCTAACTCACGGAGTAAACCCAGCGCCTGACGGACCTGGGCATCCGTGATCGGCGCAGCAAGACGCGCTTTTTGCAACAACCGATGCCAACGTAACAGGTTCTGCTCACTACCATCGACAATCACAATTTGCCAGATAAGTAACACCTGAGCAGCATTTTGCAGATGAGATTCATCCGGGCGATGCAAATAATACAAAAACTCTTTACCAGGCATTTTACCCATCTGATCGATCATCGATTCTACGGGTACAACATCAATATTAAGTCGTTCGCTTAAACGGCGAATCGCCCGTCGGGTGCCTGACGTCAGAACCCGAAAACCAACCACAAACACCACCACGACGGTGGCAAGCATTATCCAGATCATGCGTTCTCCTGCGCATCAACTTTTGATGATATCTGGAAAACTCCCCCAGGCGTTAATCTGGTCAAATTGAATAAAAAAAGCCCGGCGTCATGCCGGGCAAAAGTCACCAGTTACGTTTATGCCACTGTCAACTGCTGAATTTTTTTCTCGCGGCGGATTTTGCGTTCTTCCATCACCGCCACTATCGCCATCAGGCAGATACAACCAATCGCGGCGATATCCAGCGCGGCGAAGGTGCCTGCCCAGCCGGTAAGGCCGAATACCGGCGTCCCATCGGCAATCATTCCCAGACCTAACTTGGCAAAGCTGTCACCAATCAGGTAAGCAAAGGTGCCTTTAATACCATCGGCAGCACCAATCGCTTTTTTAGGTACAAAACCAACAGCAGCCACACCAATCAACAATTGCGGGCCAAAGACCAGGAAACCCAACGCAAAGAGAGAAGCCAGATAGATATATTCGTTGCTGGCATGTTGATACACACCGAGCGTGGCGATAATCAGCGCCAGCGCGATGCAGGCCACCAGGCCACGGCGACCGTTCGCCAGGTCAGAGAGCCAGCCCCACAGCAGCGTACCGACCAGCGCACCAGCTTCAAACAGCGTAAAGCCCTGAATCGCCACCGCTTTAGAGAGTTTTAGTTCCTGGAACGCGTATACGGTTGACCACTGGTCGATACCAATACGTACCACATAGAGGAAAATGTTGGCGAAGCACAGCAGCCAGATCACTTTGTTTTTCAGCACGTACTCAACAAAGATCTGCCACTTGGTCATATCGGTAGATTCTGTCTCTTTATCCTCTTCGCTGATCTCCTCGCCAAACAGTTCTTCAGCTTTGCCGAGGCCATAAGATTCCGGGGAGTCGCTGCCGTAACGCAGGCCGATAAAACCGACAATCAGCGCGATAATCGACGGGAAGATAAACATGCCGATAACATGACCATCGAACAGGTAATTTGCGCCGAACAGCGCCACACCTGCTGCACCTGCACCGCCAAGGTTGTGAGAAATGTTCCAGAAACCGAGGAAGGTCCCGCGCTTACGACGCGGCGTCCATTTGGTGATGGTGGAGTAACTGCACGAACCGCCGGTGCTCTGGAAAAAGCCGCTTAAGGCGTAGAAGGCAATCATCAGGAACAGGCTAACCGAGCCGCTGCCCATACTGGCGCTGAAGCCCAGCATACAAATGGCAGACAGGATCAGCATGAACGGCAGGAATTGTTTGGTGTTTTTGCCGTCGGCGTAGTAGGAAACCAGCGTTTTACCCACGCCATAAGTGATGGAGAAACCCAGGCCGATCATCCCCAGCTGCGTCATGCTCAACCCGTAGGTCGAAATCATATCGTTCTGCGCGATGTTAAAGTTCTTGCGAATCAGGTACATCGTCAGGTAGCCGATAAAGACCACCAGGTAGGATTGCATGAACGGTTTGAACCACATTTTGCGCCGCACTTCGAGCGGAAGGTCCAGGGTCGGCTTGCGGACCTGGTTTAAGAAAGCCAGCATGGGTTACTCCTGAAATGAATACCTGCGTGAGGCATGCATTGTAAAAATCAGCAGCAAATCAGGCCTGAGATAGCGTCCAGGCAAAACCTGGAAAATTTCTTAGTTTTGCCGGATATGAAGTGAAAAGGTGAGATGCATCACGCTTCGCGCGGTGCCTGGGCGTTCAAAAAGGGCAGTAACAGCAGTGCGGAAATCCCGGCGGCAATAGAGATAACCACAAAAAAACCGCTCCAGTGCCAGGTATCGAGTACTTTCGCCAGCGGCCAACCAGCAAGCGACGCCCCCAGATAAGCAAACAAGCCGACAAACCCCGTCGCCGCCCCTGCCGCCTCTTTGTGTGAACACTCTGCCGCCGCCATGCCGATTAACATCTGCGGGCCAAAGACAAAAAAACCAATAGTGAAGAAGCAGGTTGCCTGCATCACGTAGCTGGCAAATGGCATCAGCCACAGCGAGCCGACTGAAAGCAAAATTCCGGCGGCGAAAATCAAATTCATCGGCCCACGGTTGCCGTTAAACAATTTGTCCGAGCCCCAACCGGCTACCAGCGCACCGATAAATCCGCCCAGTTCAAACATCGTCACTGCCGTATTCGCCGTGACCAGATCGACGCCCAGCGTCTCGGACATATACAAATTGCCCCAGTCGTTGATTGCCGCCCGGACCACATAGACCAGCACATAGCAAAACGAAAGCAGCCAGATATACGGATTCAGTAACACATACTTGGTGAGGATCTCTTTACGCGTCAGCCCTGCCCCTTCTTGTTGTTGAGCAATCTCCAGCGCGTCGTGCCGCCATTCACCGACCGCCGGTAAACCTAACGCCTGCGGGCGATCGCGCAGCCGCCAGCAGAGAAAAATCCCCACGACGATCGCCATACAACCAGCAATCATCATCCCGGCACGCCAGCCGTAATGTAGTGCAGCCGCTGCCATCACAATGGGAATGAGTGCGCCGCCGACGTTATGCGCCGTGTTCCATAATGCCCACCAACCGCCGCGCTCGGTACGAGAATACCAGGCGGTTAACAGACGCGCACACACCGGTGAACCCCAGCCCTGGAAAAAGGCGTTCAGCACCCAGAGTACGGCAAACGCCCATAGCGACGTCGAGAAGCCAAACAGAATGTTGATAATGCCCGTGGCGATAAGCCCTATCCCCATAAAATAACGGGCATTTGAGCGATCGCTGACAATGCCGGAGACAAACTTCGACACGCCGTAAGTAATGTAAAACAGGGTCGCTAACAGGCCGATATCGCTACGGCTGAGCACGCCGTTAGCAAGGATTTCTGGTACGGCGGCGTTAAAACTTTTCCGCGTGAAGTAAAACAGCGCGTAACCCAGCCAGATGGTCAGCAGAATATGCCGACGCCAGTAGCGATAGCGTGCATCAATTTCATGTTTGTCAGTCATTAATGGCGCATCGGCAGGCGCTTTCAGAAACGGCAACATCATCGAACCTTAGACATAACGTTGAGGTAGAGAAACGCTGACACGCGTGCCGTGCAGACAGGAAATGTGTAATGTGCCGCCCAGCGCCGTTACGCGCTCGCGCATTCCGGTGAGGCCAAAACCTTGTTGCCCGGAACCCGGCGGCAAACCGCTGCCATCGTCTTCAATCACCAGCATCAACCGTTCATCCTGCTGCCAGCCTTGCAGCGTAACCGCGCTGGCATCGGCATGTTTCACAATGTTGTTCAGCCCTTCCTGGCAGACGCGAAACAGCGTCACGCGCTGGTTTTCACTTAACGCTGACTCATCGATACGCCATTCGAGATGGCTGACAATGCCGCGCCCTTCCAGCTCCATTTCCCGCATCAGTGAGCGGATGGCCTGCTCCAGGGTGAGATCATCCAGCTGGCGCGGACGTAACCGCCCTAACAAACGGCGCACCGCATCGTAAACCCCCAGCGACAGTTGTTCGATGAGTTGCCCGCTCTGCTTCACGCTGGCGTTATCTGCCGCCAGTCGCTGGACAATGCCCGCCTGAGTACGAATGGCAGTGATGGTCTGACCGATATCATCGTGCAGCTCACGCGCCACGTCGCGGCGCACGCTCTCTTCAGTTTCTAACAAACGTTCAGCCAGATGCTGATTGCGCGCCAGTTCTTTTTGCAGCGACTGGTTAAGTTCACGCAACCGCTGGATACCTGCGCCCAGTAACAACCCTGTCAGACTTTGCACCAGCAGCGAGAGCAATAAGTCCACCGGATGATCGCGCCAGGTTTGACTGGCGATCAGCGCGATGGCGTTCATCAACGTCGCAATCAGCGCCCCTTGCCAGCCATAGTGCCAGGCCAGCGCGATAATCGGCAGCGCCAGGCAGAATGGCGTAAAGCGCGACAGTTCGTCCGGCAATCCCAACTGGAGCCAGAGACTAATAACAAACAGCAGCAAGTACCAGACCAGATGCCGCCCGCGCCAGTTGATCGGTTGAGAAACTAACGACGGGCCGAGCGGCAGCCAGGTGTTATTGGCGAGATAGTGCCAGAACACCAGACATATAGGGGCCAGCGTCAGGCCGCCAGTTAAAGTCAGTAGTAGCGCATTCCACGACTCTTTGCCGTGCCAAAGCCAGGGCAGCGACTGCAACAACGCCGCCGCCGTCAGGGCCGCCCCCTGTAACAGCAAGGTGCGCCAGTCACGTTGATGGCGATAGCGCGAGATCAGCGCCACGGGCAGTAACGTCAGTAAACTACCGATCATCAATAACGGAAAATGGGTTAAACCGACCGCCTGCGTTAACCAGTAAATCAGCAGCCACTCCGCGCCCAGCAACACCGGCCAGTATCCGCGCGGGCATTGCAGCATTAGCCCCAGACGCAGACCAAACGGAAATAACAGCACCGCCATATCAGGGCGCTCAACCAGGTGCAGGCTGATACTCCACAAGCAAAACCATGCGGCAGAGAAGATAAAAAAGCAGGCAATAACGGTAATTAAGCTGGAGAACAACGTCTTCATCACCAGCCATCAAACATGCGGCGCGCCAGTTCAACGTCGTTACTGACACCCAGTTTTTCCATCAGGTTGGCGCGATGGACGTGTACCGTTTTCGGTGACAAGCCCAGTTCGGCGGCAATCTCTTTCACCGCCATTCCTTGCGCCAGTTTTTCCGCCACCTGGCGTTCACGTTTGGTTAGCGGGTCCTGGCGACCGGATGCCAGTTTAATGGCAATATCCGGCGTCAGATAACAGCCGCCCGTGGCAACCGTATGCACCGCAGCAATCAGTTCGTCAGGGCTACAACGTTTGGAGAGAAAGCCGCGCGCCCCCGCGTTAAGCGCCTGCTCAACCAGCGCAGGACTGTCGTGAACGGAGAGCATAATTGTCGCCATACCTTTCGGCAGTTGGCTTAGCAGTTCCAGACCGGAAATATCAGGCATGGAGATATCGCAAATACACACCTGCACACCGCGCCCCGGCAACCCCGCCAGCGCCTCGCGCCCCGAACCAAACTCGGCAACTACTTGCAAATCAGGTTCCAGCCCCAGCAACTGCGCAAAGCCGGAGCGGACGATGAGGTGATCGTCTATAAGGGCAACGGTGATCATAATTGGGTCCTGGCGGATAAAAAACGCGCATACCTTAACGATAAGCGCGATGTTGTTCAAGTTGGATATGGGGTATGTATTGGCTTAATGATGTTGCGCTTATCGTCAAAACGCTTACCTGAAGGTAAGCGTTTGGTGCGTGTTATTGAGAAAAAGCGAATTATTTGTAGGTTGCAATCGTAATATTGCCTGAGAAATTTCTCCTTAGATTGCGGATATCATTATCCCTTGACCAATAATCATCTTTGTGTCTATAACTTTCATCGGAATGTACATAGGGAGAATCATCTTCAGCGTCGTTATGGATAATATTTTCTCCCTTAGTGGTATAGATATAATTAGCAACATCAAAGGTGTCATTCGCGTTATTTACGATTGCTCCTAAGACGCAAAGGGTTTGTGTGAATCCGTATTCTGAGAAATCGACATGCTGATGGTAACTTCTACCATTCAAAGCAGCACAACACGGACAATCATCTATTGTATCGCCAATAGCTATAGCGGCGCGACGCACATCAAGTGCAGCGTTATCATTAGCAACATGAAATGCTTGTGAACAGGCATAAAACAAATTTCCAATCCCGGTACGACTGGATAAACAAGAAATAATTTTTGCTATTTTTTCTGGCTTTATACCATCCTGCACTAAAGAATCTCTCACCAGATGACATTCATCAGGTGTGAAAACAGCTTTCTTGAATATTTCCTCATAAACATCATAAGAAGGAGATTCAGAGAGAGTGAGAGATTTGGTGAAATGTGTTGAATCTGTAATTTTTTTGCGAAGTAATTCACTTATAGTGCTGTTTATTTTTTCACCACAACATAAAACAAATGAACTTCCCTCCAGAACTTGTCTTTCTGCATCTGCAAGGAGTGAGCTAAATTCATTCTTATGAAGC
>NZ_JAYQWM010000128.1:0-7391 GCF_036662595.1 Escherichia sp. Lx600-2
TCGGTGGAGCTGCATGACAAAGTCATCGGGCATTATCTGAACATAAAACACTATCAATAAGTTGGAGTCATTACCTAATTCGAGAACGGATAAGCCGTGGCCGGTGGCGCTTTATTTGACGCCTGTGAGCAGTGCGGGCGGGGTGGTGATTAAAGCTGGCTCATTAATTGCCGTGCTTATTTTGCGACAGACCAACAACTATAACAGCGATGATTTCCAGTTTGTGTGGAATATTTACGCCAATAATGATGTGGTGGTGCCCACTGGCGGCTGCGATGTTTCTGCTCGTGATGTCACCGTTACTCTGCCGGACTACCCTGGTTCAGTGCCGATTCCTCTTACCGTTTATTGTGCGAAAAGCCAAAACCTGGGGTATTACCTCTCCGGCACAACCGCAGATGCGGGCAACTCGATTTTCACCAATACCGCGTCGTTTTCACCTGCACAGGGCGTCGGCGTACAGTTGACGCGCAACGGTACGATTATTCCAGCGAATAACACGGTATCGTTAGGAGCAGTAGGGACTTCGGCGGTAAGTCTGGGATTAACGGCAAATTACGCACGTACCGGAGGGCAGGTGACTGCAGGGAATGTGCAATCGATTATTGCCGTGACTTTTGTTTATCAATAAAGAAATCACAGGGCATTGCTAATGCAGGTACGCAATATTACCTGAAGCTAAAACCTGCACGTTAGCCCTTTGTAGGCCAGATAAGACGCGTCAGCGTCGCATCTGGCATAAACAAAGCGCACTTTACCGACAATCCGAACAGAGCCTGCCAATGGCAGGCTCAGGTGCTCTTTTACGCTACCATGCTAATAATCAGCACAATAATCAGCCCAACCACGGAGTTGACCAGCTCCAGCAGACCCCAGGTTTTCAACGTGTCTTTTACTGACAGGTCAAAGTAACCTTTGAACAACCAGAATGAGGCATCGTTAATGTGGGTGAGGGTGTTGGAACCCGCAGCCGTCGCCAGTACCAGCAGCGCCGGATTCACGCCAACCAGCTGACCAGTTGCTGGATCAAGGATTGCTGCACTGATAATCCCGGCGGCGGTCATCGCTGAAACCACACCCTGACCCGTCGCCAGACGAATCAGTACGGTGATCAGCCATGCCATGATGTAGGGCGAGATATTGCCGTGGGACATCAGCATGCCGATGGTGTCGCCGATGCCGGTGTCGATGATGGTCTGCTTCAGCACGCCACCTGCACCGATGATCAGAATCACCATTGCAATGCTTTTCACCGCGCTTTCAAAAGCGTTCATTACCCACTGCATATCGTGCCCGCGCGCGGTGCCAAAGAGTACGAATGCAACCACCATCGCAATAAACATTGCAATCGGCGAGGAACCGATAAAGTTAACCACTTCCCACGCAGGGGTATCTTTTACCAGCCAGATATTGGCGATGGTGGTAGAGATCATAATGATCGCCGGGATCAACGGCACCAGAATCGAAACGCCGAAAGAGGGCAGATTATTCATATCTACCGGTTGATCTGCTTTCAGGAATGATGGCGTTGGGCGCTCAAGATTGCCGAGGAACTTCGGCAGGATCAGACCTGCGCAGATGACACTTGGGATCGTCACCAGTACGCCATAGATATAAACCATCCCCATATCCGCGCCATAAGCATTCACCAGCGCCACCGGACCCGGCTGCGGTGGGAACAGTGAATGTGCGGTAGTGGCAGCTGCTACTGCCGGGATCGCCAGTTTCAGGAACGGAATTTTAGCTTCGGCGGCAATAACAATAACCAGCGGTGCTAACATGATAAAGGCCACTTCATAGAACATCGCCAGACCGAAAATCAGGCCGATGATAATCACCGACAGCTGTACATAACGCAGACCGAGACGTGCCAGCAGCGTATGCGCTATCTGGTGAGCCGCGCCGGAGTCGACCATCAATTTACCGATGACCGCACCGAACACCACGATGATAGCCAGTTCCCCCAGCGTGTTGCCGAAGCCCGCTTTCATGGTGTGCAGCAGCGACATCAAATCCATGCCCGCCAGCATCCCGACGGACAGCGCCGCCACCAACAAGGCCACCATTGAATTGATTTTGAACTTCAAATTCAGTACCAGCATCAGACCAATGCCGAATACCACCCAGAGAATGTTAAGCACATGCATAACGTTTTACCTTACCTGGTTGAACCGTTGTTATTTTGGGCGACATGTTATGTAAATTGGTCAACCATTGTTGCGATGAATGTCACATCCTCTGATCAATAACCATCGATTACCTTTTGCTGCAATTTGCAGCAACAACCAGGAGAGTGAAATTCTTGTGATGTGGTTAACCAATTTCAGAATTCGGGTTGACATGTCTTACCAAAAGGTAGAACTTATACGCCATCTCATCCGATGCAACGCCACGGCTGCGGTCTGGTTGTTCATCCGGATACCTAAACAACTCCAGGGTTCCGCGTCTCTTTGCTGTGGAACCCACTATGTGAAAGAGGAAAAATCATGGAACAGACCTGGCGCTGGTACGGCCCAAACGATCCGGTTTCTTTAGCTGATGTCCGTCAGGCGGGCGCGACTGGCGTGGTTACCGCTTTGCACCATATCCCGAACGGTGAAGTATGGTCCGTAGAAGAGATCCTCAAACGCAAGGCTATCGTTGAAGATGCAGGCCTGGTGTGGTCTGTCGTAGAAAGCGTGCCAATTCACGAAGATATCAAAACCCACACTGGCAACTATGAGCAGTGGATCGCTAACTATCAGCAGACTCTGCGCAACCTGGCGCAGTGCGGTATTCGCACCGTGTGCTACAACTTCATGCCGGTGCTCGACTGGACCCGTACTGACCTCGAATACGTGCTGCCAGACGGCTCCAAAGCTCTGCGCTTCGACCAGATCGAATTCGCTGCATTCGAAATGCATATCCTGAAACGCCCAGGTGCGGAAGCGGATTACACCGAAGAAGAAATTGCTCAGGCAGCTGAACGCTTCGCCACTATGAGCGACGAAGACAAAGCGCGTCTGACCCGTAACATCATTGCCGGTCTGCCGGGCGCGGAAGAAGGGTACACCCTCGACCAGTTCCGTAAGCACCTGGAGCTGTACAAAGATATCGACAAAGCCAAACTGCGCGAAAACTTTGCCGTCTTCCTGAAGGCGATTATTCCGGTTGCCGAAGAAGTTGGCGTGCGTATGGCTGTTCACCCGGACGATCCGCCGCGCCCAATCCTCGGCCTGCCGCGCATTGTTTCTACCATTGAAGATATGCAGTGGATGGTTGATACCGTAAATAGCATGGCGAACGGTTTCACCATGTGCACCGGTTCCTACGGCGTGCGTGCTGACAACGATCTGGTTGATATGATCAAGCAGTTCGGTCCGCGTATTTACTTCACCCATCTGCGCTCCACCATGCGTGAAGATAACCCGAAAACCTTCCACGAAGCGGCGCACCTGAACGGTGACGTTGATATGTACGAAGTGGTGAAAGCGATTGTTGAAGAAGAACACCGTCGTAAAGCGGAAGGCAAAGAAGACCTGATCCCGATGCGTCCGGACCACGGTCATCAGATGCTGGACGACCTGAAGAAGAAAACCAACCCAGGTTACTCCGCAATTGGTCGTCTGAAAGGCCTGGCCGAAGTTCGCGGTGTCGAACTGGCGATCCAGCGCGCTTTCTTTAGCCGTTAATATCCACCGGC
The DNA here is from genome assembly GCF_036662595.1 of Escherichia sp. Lx600-2. Lineage (NCBI taxonomy): Bacteria > Pseudomonadati > Pseudomonadota > Gammaproteobacteria > Enterobacterales > Enterobacteriaceae > Escherichia > Escherichia sp. Lx600-2. The sequence continues at coordinate 3,683 of NZ_JAYQWM010000128.1, forward strand.
ATGGCTGCGCGCCGTGCCGGTTCCTTCTTCCTTGCCGTCACTCTCTGAAGACGGATTCTGGAGTTTACGATGACTACTATTGTTGACAGCAATCTGCCGGTTGCCCGCCCGTCATGGGATCATTCTCGTCTGGAATCACGCATTGTGCATCTCGGTTGCGGGGCGTTTCACCGTGCGCACCAGGCGCTGTACACCCATCATCTGCTGGAAAGCACCGACAGCGACTGGGGTATCTGCGAAGTTAACCTGATGCCAGGCAACGACCGCGTGCTGATCGAAAACCTGAAAAAACAGCAACTGCTGTACACCGTGGCGGAAAAAGGCGCGGAAAGCACCGAGCTGAAAATTATCGGTTCGATGAAAGAAGCGCTGCACCCGGAAATCGACGGCTGCGAAGGTATTCTCAACGCGATGGCGCGTCCGCAAACGGCGATTGTCTCTCTGACGGTCACGGAAAAAGGCTACTGCGCTGATGCGGCAAGCGGTCAACTGGATCTCAATAACCCGCTGATCAAGCACGATCTGGAAAACCCGACTGCGCCGAAGTCCGCGATTGGTTACATCGTCGAAGCCTTGCGTCTGCGTCGTGAAAAAGGGCTGAAAGCATTTACGGTGATGTCCTGCGATAACGTGCGTGAAAACGGTCATGTGGCGAAGGTCGCGGTACTGGGGCTGGCTCAGGCGCGTGACCCGCAGCTAGCGGCATGGATTGAAGAGAACGTCACCTTCCCGTGCACCATGGTTGACCGCATCGTTCCGGCGGCGACGCCAGAAACCTTACAGGAAATTGCTGACCAGCTGGGCGTTTACGACCCGTGCGCCATTGCCTGCGAACCGTTCCGTCAGTGGGTGATTGAAGATAATTTCGTTAATGGTCGCCCGGACTGGGATAAAGTGGGCGCACAGTTCGTTGCAGACGTTGTGCCGTTCGAAATGATGAAGCTGCGTATGCTGAACGGTAGCCACTCTTTCCTGGCGTACCTCGGTTACCTCGGCGGCTATGAAACTATTGCCGACACCATGACTAACCCGGATTATCGCAAAGCGGCCTTTGCCCTGATGATGCAGGAACAAGCGCCAACGCTGTCGATGCCGGAAGGTACGGACCTGAACGCCTATGCGACGCTGCTGATCGAGCGTTTCAGCAACCCGTCTCTGCGTCACCGTACCTGGCAGATTGCGATGGACGGCAGCCAGAAGTTACCGCAGCGTCTGCTGGACCCGGTGCGTCTGCACCTGCAAAACGGCGGCAGCTGGCGTCACCTGGCGCTGGGCGTGGCTGGCTGGATGCGTTACACCCAGGGCGTGGATGAGCAGGGTAATGCCATTGACGTGGTCGACCCGATGCTGGCCGAGTTCCAGAAGATTAACGCGCAGTATCAGGGCGCAGACCGCGTGAAAGCGCTGCTAGGCCTGAGCGGTATTTTTGCCGATGATCTGCCGCAGAATGCCGACTTTGTTGGCGCGGTGACGGCGGCATATCAGCAGCTGTGCGAACGCGGTGCGCGCGAGTGTGTGGCTGCGCTGTAACTAACTGATTACCCTACAGACTTACTGGTCAATCAAACTGATATTTGGTTGACCAGTTTTCGTTTTTTTGCCCACCTGTACGTGCCAACTTCCAGTGCTAATGGTATAGTTTGAGATTAACAGGGGCCGTAAAATTGCCCGTTGTAGGCCGGATAAGGCGTTCACGCCGCATCCGGCAAAAATTTGATTAACCGCACCTAACGGACACAACACCATGAAATCTGCCACCTCTGCGCAAAGACCTTACCAGGAAGTCGGGGCGATGATCCGCGATCTGATCATAAAGACGCCGTACAATCCTGGCGAACGGCTGCCGCCGGAGCGTGAAATTGCAGAAATGCTTGATGTCACGCGGACGGTGGTACGTGAAGCGCTGATCATGCTGGAGATCAAAGGGCTGGTGGAAGTGCGCCGGGGTGCCGGTATCTATGTTCTTGATAGCTCAGGCAGCCACAACACAGACAGTTCGGATGCCAACGTCTGTAATGATGCGGGTCCTTTTGAGCTGTTACAGGCGCGTCAGTTACTGGAAAGTAACATCGCGGAATTTGCCGCTTTGCAGGCTACCCGCGAAGATATCGTCAAAATGCGTCAGGCATTGCAACTGGAAGAGCGTGAACTGGCTTCCAGCGCGCCGGGTAGCAGCGAAAGCGGTGATATGCAGTTCCATCTCGCCATTGCCGAAGCAACGCATAACAGCATGCTGGTGGAGTTATTCCGTCAGTCCTGGCAGTGGCGGGAAAACAATCCAATGTGGATCCAGTTGCACAGCCATCTGGATGACAGCCTGTATCGCAAAGAGTGGTTGGGCGATCACAAACAGATCCTCGCCGCGTTAATCAAAAAAGATGCCCGAGCGGCGAAGCTGGCAATGTGGCAGCATCTGGAAAACGTTAAGCAACGTCTGCTGGAATTCTCGAACGTTGACGATATTTATTTTGACGGCTATCTGTTTGATTCATGGCCGCTGGATAAAGTCGACGTCTGACTTATTATAATAAGCGCAAGGGTAAACGTTCCTTGCGCTTTCTTAAATTAAGAAGTCGCAATGAGTATTGCTTTGTAAATTGCAGGGTATTGTTTAAATATCTGTATAACCTGAATATTAGTACTCATTCTTCTCAGTTGCTATTTACCAATATAATTCCATTCACCATTTTTTAATTCAAACAGTTCTGGAAGAGATGACGGTTGCAGAGTCATGCGTTTGAGTGGCGCATCTTCATCACCGGGGATAACTTTATATCCCATTTTTACATGGATCTCCGCGGTACCAGGATAGGCTTCTATACCAATGATTGGGTCATTTCCCATCTCAATATTAGCATTAAGTAATGCGGCAAGGGCGAATCCGGAAGAATTTGCTACCCCTGAGACAGTTATTATCTGATCAATATAGATATCAATTCTTGGCTGCTCATTGGTCCATCTTTTTGCCTGAGAAACTGGAAGGGTTGAAATATATCCTATCGTGGTTCCGGCGTAACCTGGAACATTGCAACCAGGGCCTAATGTTATTTCATGAACTGTATAGTCCTCAACAGGATCGAAAGGGCTCTTCATAAATAAATTTAGCCGTAAACCTTCTGCTAATTCTGTAGCAGCATGCGCCTTTTTACATATGCCACCATATATTTCGTCTAAAGCTGAGGTGATTTTCAAGTTTCGATAGAGCATACGTCCTGTTGTTGTAATACCATTGAATTCTCTGCATGTTTCTGTCACATAATTAAATGGCCAGGACTCTTTACTAATATCAAGTTTTCTAATTTCGACAACGCTTTTTCCATCGTAATTATGGTTATTGCCACGAGCAAGAGGCGGAAGATAGATATTTTCCGTATCCATGCGTGCACGTTCATGTTTACGTGTTAACTCACTGTCGACTTTTGGATGATGAAGGAAGTGATTATATGTAATAATTTAACTCTGAAGGGCATTGCTTAATGGCATAGACATAATAGTTACCTTTATGAGTATTTCACTGATGCTTAGAAAAATAGATAAATTTTTCTGTGGTAAAAAGAGAAGTAAACAAATGACATGCATGTTTCTGTTGTAGTGATATCAACTCTACACAGTGATATTAAATGGTGGGAAACACGGTGATGCTGCCAACTTACTGATTTAGTGTATGATGGTGTTTTTGAGGTGCTCCAGTGGCTTCTGTTTCTATCAG
>NZ_JAYQWM010000129.1:0-7384 GCF_036662595.1 Escherichia sp. Lx600-2
TTTATATTTGTTTAGCTATAATGTTATACATTCAAATGACTGAACATACTGTAATTAAATCATAGCCTTTATGCTACTTTGTGCCAATTTGCTAAACATTATGGTTGCCTTTTTATATAACGATAATAATGAATATAAGCATGACATGAGAATAAGGTTTCAATTTTTGAGTTATATAGGAAAGGTTTAACCTGTTCCTGGCTAAAATACATATAACTGGATGATGACTAAACCAAAACACATGTGCGTTAAGTATTGAAACGGGCGTATGGCACGCCCGTTGGTTTTATAAATATGTTAACCGTTATAAAATAACGTATAGAAAGTCAAGTGATCACATTTCAAATATCAATTTGATAGTATTGGCCTGGTGATTATTTATGGGTAGCAATAAAAGGACAGTATTTATCATCCATAGGGATAGTCTCTGTACTTTTATTCCCATTATGCTAATGCCTTACTGAATTATGAAGCATTTCTTAAGCATCCAACTTAAGCTAGATTAATGGTTTATTATTTTCTACATCTTCAATATATAAAAGCGTATTATCAATGGCGTAGTAACTGCGTTTGTTATGATTAACATCAGTAACCCAACGGAAAACGCCCGCGTCTGCCAGTGTTGAACAGTATTCCCGAAATGTAGATTTTCCGCAAATATGAAGCAATGCGGCCTCTTTTATTTTAGCAGGGTTCTTGGTCGTACTAACTTTTAACAGGTTCCTGGTTCCTCTTAATAACAAAACCGTGTCATCGTGAGTAATAATTCTGATGTTATCCGTAGCCAGATAATAAATGTAATGTGCAATACGGTGATGTTTTAATTCTGAATAAAACCAGGAGAAGTTTTGCTCTTTTCTCACTTGCTCAAACATCTTTTGAAAAACAACGACCTGATCCATCAGGATAATAACCTCTTGTTAGTTGTGAGACTGCGTAGTGTGCACGATCGGTTTTACCACTTCAATCTGGTCTGTCCTTTGGCTGTGATATGTACAAAGTGTGAAAGGGGGATTACCTGAATTCTCCCGGTGAGCATTTTGTAATGGACCAGCTCCGGTACAAACGCTGTTGTGGGTTCAGATTATAACATTCTGTCTAAGGGGCGGGATAAAGGTGAAATTAGGGGGCATGAAAGATGACTTTATAACCTTGCTCACCCCAGTGTTGTAAAAGTTCATTTTGCCTTCTCGTTGGTGCCATGCCTGTCCAGACAATCAATGTTTGCGTCGGGAACAGTTCCGGGCGCGGTGATTCAATGGGATCAGCAAGAACAGAAATATGCCATCCTGACAATGATAAACGCCATGCTTCCAGCCACAATCGAGCTCTCTCTTCAACATTCCACGCCATCAGAATGGCTTCTTTACCGGGCTTACGGCGCATTTCGAAAAGCGAGGCTGCTGCGTATTCAATTAGTGCGCCGTCAAACATACTGCTCATAATGCGGGAGGTGTTGTGATCAAGCACGAGACGCTGGCGAACAGGAAGGTAAACATGATTAATCAATTGATCTACTGGGTACTCTCGACCCAGTGAAATAATTCTCGCGCGTAGTTTGGCAGGATTAGCCATACGAAGAATTGACATCATCTCTTCTTGCAGGCGGCTCCAGTCATCTTCCGTATCCTGGCTGGTGGTTTCCAGTAATGCTTTAACTTTGCCTACAGGGACGCCATTACTTATCCAACGCTTGATCTCTTCGATACGTTGTATGTCTTCTTCATCAAAGAGTCGGTGTCCGCCTTCACTGCGCTGTGGTTTTAACAAACCGTAGCGGCGTTGCCAGGCCCGGAGAGTGACAGGATTAATCCCGCAACGTTCAGCAACATCACCAATGCTGTAATAAGCCACAATTCCTCCTTGCGGTCACAAATCTCCGTCGCCTGTACACGACCCAATAATACTTTGTACAATATACGCTAAAATTGTACAAAGTATAAATAAGATTTCAGCTAAATTGGATGAAACATTATTTTTAATGTGGATTAAATTAAAACATAACGTATTCATTTTCACGATGATTTCCAGAAAACTTGCAAAATAATGTGCTGAAAATTATTTTTTCTCCGGCCACGCAACTGAAGGGATACCATTCAATTTAGCTTTAGCAAACAGATCCCCCTGAAACATCTCAATTCCTGCGGATTCAAGCCACATCCACTCTTCTGGTGTTGCCACGCCCATAGCACTGACTTGAATTTCAAGTGATGTACAGCATTTTATGATCGCCTGAATAATTGCCTGCCGTGGTCCGCTTTTATGAACATTGGTAATCAATTCCTGACTGATTTTAATTCTGTCAGGCTGGAAGCGTGACAGGAGTAACAAACCAGCAAAACCTGCGCCAAAATGATCAATTGCTACACTGATACCGGCAGCCTTTAGCGATTTAACCGCTTCGGCAAACTCATCAAACCGAGATATGACTTCACTTTCAGTAAATTCAACGATGATTTGTTCAGGCACCAGACCATTGGCCTTTATTTCATCAAGTAAAAAAGAGACTGCGTCAGGCTCGTTAACCAGGGTCATAGGTAATAGATTGATAGATATCATTTTATCACCGAGCTCAAGTGCGTGTGCCATCGCGAATACAAGCGCCTTACTTTTGAGATCCGCTGTGTAGATTTCCCCGTCTTTACGCTGCCCAACCGCTATAGCTGACGGGCTGTCTTCATTTTTTTGCACAATGGCTTCAAAAGCGATTATCCGCCGCGATAAGGGATCAACAATAGGATGAAAGGCAAAGTGGTCGTTTATATTTGGTGAAAGGGTACAGGAATCAAGTTCTTTATCAGATCTGTCAGCGATAAAAAGCCAGGAGTCTTCAGCAGGGATCTCGAAATAGGTTGATTGTTCGGTTGCAAGGACAAAAGTACGAAAAAATTGTAGCGCTCTGTCATCATAAGTTAGCTGAAATTTTGATGTGCCTTTGTCGAATACGGCCTGTAAAACGTCATCTCGCTCGTGCAGGCGTAAATCAAATAATTCCATTCCTGCTTTACCAAAACGGCGAGCAGGCGCGTAATCGCACAACAGTTCAACAATATTATAGTGCCGAGGATCCTGGCATATAGCCCGATATATCATTTGAACCTGTTCTTCCGGACCTTCCAGAAGCTGGAAAAAATGAGAACCATTAAACAGTAAGATCCCTGTTACGTCAGACTGCATGTTCCTGCGATTTGCTATCGAAACCATTTCTTCGATTTTTTTGACAGGTTCGTCGTCACGTATATGGCTACGATAAATAAGGGTGGTAAGCATTAACTGTCCAGGGTAATGGGAGAGGCGAGAGTAAGACGGTAACAGACATATCTTCCGGTGTCTTTCTTTTAATACCAAAACATAACTGTTTCTTTACATTGATAAAAAATGCAAAAAGTTGAACACGAGTTGGCGAAAAATCTTGTATAGGTTGTCAGTTAAATGATGCAATATGTTTTATCATAACGTATTGTTTTATATGCATTAGCACTAATTGCAAAAAATTAATTTATCATTCTGTACACATATTTCGTACAAGTTTGCTATTGTTACCTCACTTAACATTGATTAACATTTTTAACAGAGGCGTAGCATGCATCAAAATTCAGTGACTTTAGATTCTGCGGGAGCAATCACTCGTTACTTTGCAAAAGCTAACTTGCCTACTCAGCAGGAAACTCTCGGGGAAATTGTGACTGAGATTTTGAAAGATGGACGTAATCTGAGTCGAAAGTCGCTTTGTGCCAAACTTCTTTGCCGACTGGAACAAGCGACAGGGGAAGAGGAACAGAAACATTATAATGCACTAATTGGGTTGCTTTTTGAATAATGCAACAGCCTGATTATTTAACAGGTTAGCTATGAAGTCGTTATGAAGACATCTGATAATGAAAGTATAAAATATGAAATTACTGGCCAGGCGGTGCTCCAGATACTGCGCATGAAGATAAATTTTTCGGTGCAGACTCTTATTAAGCAATTACTCGTAATGAAATCGGCTGAGGAAAATGCTTTCCGACGAGATTTAATTGACAGCATAATTCGTGATTTTAGCAACAGTGATACAGGAGGGCCAAACCGAAGAACAGCGATAGCTGACAATAAAAGTATGTTCAATGGTAAGAAAATAAACAGAATACATTAAAATTTCATAAGTAAGATGAGAGGTTACCATGCTTGAAGATACTACAATTCATAATGCAATAACTGATAAAGCGTTATCAAGTTACTTTCGCAGTTCGGGTAATTTGTTAGAAGAAGAGTCAGCAGTGTTAGGGCAGGCTGTGACTAATTTAATGCTTTCAGGCGATAATGTTAATAATAAAAATATTATCTTAAGTCTGATACACTCCCTGGAAACAACAAGTGATATTCTCAAAGCTGACGTGATCAGAAAAACACTGGAAATCGTGTTGCGATACACAGCTGATGATATGTAACTTCTAATTATTAAGTATAAGTTTATAGAAAACTCATTCATCTTATTTTTGTCTGTCGCTTTAGACTATACACAGCATAATTTTATTGGGTTAATATTTCTACGAGGCTGACATGAATAATTCAATCCCAGAGAGATTTATTTTTCAATGTGCTTTGTTTAAAAATCTCGAGAGGGAGGTATTCATGACGCATGGGTATGTTGATAGTCATATTATTGATCAGGCTTTACGCTTGCGTTTAAAAGATGAAACCAGTGTGATTCTTTCTGATCTCTATCTGCAAATATTGCAGTACATTGAAATGCATAAGACTACACTAACGGATATCATTATTAATGACAGGGAATCCGTGCTCTCTTAGAACTTGAGTAAGGTTATAGAATAAACATCAGCTGTATCATCATGCTGGTGCAAAGTGAGCATTTCAGGCGTTATGCTTTCTTAATATATCCGCAATATCAGGGGGCAAACAGGAATGGAGAGCGCTCGTTTTCCATTCTTGACGCCTGATATCCCACCTAATTTGTTTAATTCTGCCTACATTGTGCTCAATAATTAATAGGTTAGATGAAGATGGAGAAAATTTTATCTTCGGCGTGGATATTTCTTATGCTCTCTACCATGCTCTCTGTAGACGCCAGCGCGAGCGAATGAACGTCATTTTCATGTATTAAACCCTTTGTTCGGGACAAGCGAATGCGCAATACACTCATACCCATCCTCGTTGCGATATGCTTGTTTATAACCGGTGTCGCTATTTTGAACATCCAGCTCTGGTATTCCGCAAAAGCAGAGTACCTGGCGGGAGCAAGATATGCCGCCAACAATATCAATCATATACTTGAAGAAGCGTCACAGGCGACTCAAACAGCGGTTAACATTGCCGGGAAGGAATGCGACCTCGAGGAGCAATATCAGCTTGGCACTGAAGCAGCTCTGAAACCTCACCTGCGCACAATCATCATTCTCAAACAGGGTACGGTCTGGTGTACATCCTTACCGGGGAATCGGGTCCTGCTGTCTCGTATTCCTGTTTTCCCGGACAGTAATTTACTGTTGGCTCCGGCAATCGACACCGTTAATCGATTACCTATCCTGCTCTATCAGAGCCAATTTGCAGATACGCGCATTTTGGTTACGATAAGTGATCAGCATATTCGCGGGGCGCTTAATGTACCCTTGAAAGGGGTAAGGTATGTATTACGCGTGGCGGATGACATTATTGGACCTACGGGTGATGTGATAACGCTTAATGGACATTATCCCTATACCGAGAAGGTTCACTCCACAAAATATCATTTCACTATTATCTTTAACTCGCCGCCACTCTTTAGCTTCTACAGACTTATCGATAAAGGCTTTGGGATTTTGATCTTTATTCTGTTAATCGCCTGCGCCGCTGCCTTCCTGCTAGATAGGTATTTCAATAAAAGCGCAACGCCTGAAGAGATCCTGCGGCGGGCTATAAATAATGGGGAGATCGTCCCTTTTTACCAACCAGTGGTGAATGGTCGGGAAGGGACATTGCGGGGAGTTGAGGTGTTAGCCCGCTGGAAACAACCTCACGGTGGATATATTTCACCCGCGGCATTTATTCCACTTGCTGAAAAATCCGGATTAATCGTTCCGCTTACGCAAAGCCTGATGAATCAGGTTGCCAGACAGATGAACGCTATCGCGAGTAAATTGCCGGAAGGTTTTCATATTGGAATTAATTTTAGCGCCTCGCATATTATTTCGCCGACGTTTGTCGACGAGTGCTTAAATTACCGTGACAGTTTTACCCGCCGCGATTTAAACCTCGTTCTGGAAGTTACCGAGCGTGAGCCATTAAATGTTGATGAAAGTCTGGTTCAGCGGTTGAACATTCTGCATGAAAATGGTTTTGTCATCGCGTTGGATGATTTCGGTACTGGCTACTCAGGGCTTTCTTTTCTGCATGACCTGCATATTGATTATATCAAAATTGATCACAGTTTCGTTGGCCGCGTAAACGCAGACCCAGAATCAACTCGGATTCTGGATTGTGTATTGGATCTGGCGCGTAAACTTTCGATCAGTATCGTCGCTGAAGGTGTCGAAACCAAAGAACAACTTGACTATCTGAACCAAAATAATATCACATTTCAGCAGGGTTATTATTTCTATAAACCTGTTACATACATCGACCTGGTCAAAATTATCCTTTCTAAACCGAAGGTGAAGGTTGTGGTTGAGTGAAAATCGATCACTAAGGCCATGATGCGGTGTAATTATAGACAGCTAATTAGCTCGTTGCCTCTTGTTACTATTGTTCATTATTTTGTTTGCTATAATTGTTTGAAAGTTTTGACAGGATTGCCATTAGTAGCATGAACAATAGTAATAATCTGGATTATTTCACTCTCTATATCATCTTTTCCATTGCATTTATGCTGATCACTCTCCTGGTCATCCTTATTGCAAAACCCAGTACCGGGCTGGGAGAAGTGCTTGTGACGATAAATTTGCTTAATGCCCTTGTTTGGCTGGCGATCAATCTGGTTAATCGATTAAGGGAAAGACTCGTCAGCCACAGGGATCAGCAATAATCTTTCAGTTTCTCACTGTCAGCATGCGGCTGAATGGGGTGCTGACAGTGAACGCCTGGATCATTGAAGGAAAGGAATTATTGCGCAAATAGTTGTCAACCCTGGTGTTATCACAGTTGTTTTTATATATCATTGAAATAATTTCTATGGCAACTATCAATGATTGTGATGTCGAAGAGTTATTTGTTAAACAAAATCGTCACCTCAAAGTGATCAATGTCATGAAAATAAGGTGAAAAATGATAATGCCGACTTATTTATCATTTATATATTGTCGCTGTTTATCTATTTAAATTTTTTGTGCTTTTGTTTTTGTCTTTACCCTCCGTTTTGGTAATCTGAGCTCATAGGTTATTTGACCAGGAATGTTTGTTAATCCAATGA
>NZ_JAYQWM010000130.1:0-7267 GCF_036662595.1 Escherichia sp. Lx600-2
CTGATAGAAACAGAAGCCACTGGAGCACCTCAAAAACACCATCATACACTAAATCAGTAAGTTGGCAGCATCACCGGCGATGCGTTAACCAAAGCGCCTAATTTCCAACGTCTGGCGGCTCATGCCGCCACCTTTGAAAACAGTTACGTCGGCAGTATGCCGTGTATGCCTGCCCGGCGGGAGTTGCATACCGGGCGATGTAACTTCCTGCATCGGGAGTGGGGGCCGTTAGAACCGTTTGACGATTCCATGCCGGAGCTGCTTAAAAAGGCGGGGATCTATACCCACCTGATAAGCGATCATTTGCATTACTGGGAAGATGGCGGCGGGAATTATCATAATCGCTACAGTTCGTGGGAGATTGTGCGCGGACAGAAAGGCGATCACTGGCATGCAAGCGTTGCGCAACCGCCTATTCCCGAGGTGCTACGGGTGCCGCAAAAGCAGACCGGTGGCGGTGTTTCTGGTCTGTGGCGCCATGACTGGGCAAACCGGGAATATATTCAGCAGGAAGCGGATTTTCCACAAACTAAAGTGTTTGATGCAGGCTGTGCCTTTATCCACAAAAATCACGCGGAAGATAACTGGTTATTGCAGGTCGAAACGTTTGATCCGCACGAGCCGTTTCACACAACGGAAGAGTATCTTTCCTTGTATGAAGATAACTGGGATGGACCGCATTATGACTGGCCGCGTGGCCGGGTGCAGGAAAGCGACGAGGCCGTGGAGCACATCCGTTGCCGGTATCGTTCGCTGGTGTCGATGTGCGATCGCAACCTGGGGCGCATTCTCGACCTGATGGATGAGCACGATCTGTGGCGAGATACCATGCTGATTGTCGGCACTGACCACGGCTTTTTACTCGGTGAGCATGGCTGGTGGGCGAAAAACCAGATGCCTTATTACAACGAAGTTGCCAATAATCCGTTGTTTATCTGGGACCCGCGCAGTGGTGTAAAAGGAGAGCGGCGACAGGCACTGGTACAAATGATCGACTGGGCGCCAACGTTGTATGACTTTTTTCAACAGCCAGTGCCGCCCGATGTGCAGGGGCAACCGCTGGCGAAAACGGTCAGTCACGATGAACCAGTACGCAGCTCGGCGATGTTTGGTGTCTTCAGTGGTCATGTTAACGTAACTGATGGGCGTTTTGTCTATATGCGTGCAGCGCTGCCGGGGCGTGAGGATGATATTGCCAACTATACGTTGATGTCCTGCAAAATGAACAGCCGCTATCCGGTGGATGAGATGCGGGCTTTATCGCTGGCCCCACCGTTTCGTTTTACCAAAGGGTTACAGGTATTACGCATCCCGGCACAGGAAAAATATAAGGGGTTGAATCAGTTTGGTCATTTGCTGTTTGAGCTGCAAAACGATCCGCAGCAGCTACATCCGATTCATGATGATGTGATCGAGTCCCGGATGATCGCGTTGCTGATTCAGTTGATGAAAGATAATGATGCGCCGCCAGAGCAGTTTCAGCGCCTGGGATTAGCGTAGAGAAGTGATTTTGCCGGAGTGGGTGTTCGCCCACTCCGGCAAATGAATAATTATTGCGGGAACCACTGATCGCTGATTTGTTGATATGTACCGTCAGCTTTAATTGCTGCCAGCGCGTTATTCAGTTTTTCCAGCAGAGCTTTGTTATCCGGACGTACAGCGATACCCAGACCGGTGCCAAAGTATTGCGGATCGGTCACTTTTTCAGTAGCAACGCCCAGTTGCGGATTGGTTTTCAGCCATTCATTAACCACCGCAGTGTCACCAAATACGCCATCAATACGGCCATTTTTCAGATCGATAAAGGCATTTTGATAACTGTCATAGGAGACCGTTTTCACTTCCGGGTGCTGATCCTGAATATATTTCTGGTGCGTAGTACCGTTTTCCATCCCAATGCGTTTGCCTTTCAGGTCGGCAAACGTTTTGTAGGTATCTTTTTTGGCAATCACGACGGCTGAGTTTTCGTAATAGGGCGTGGTGAACGATACCTGCTTGCTACGATCTGGTGTGATATCCATACCGGAGATTACGGCGTCATATTTCCTGAATTTCAGTGACGGGATCAGGCTGTCGAAAGCGTGATTAGTAAAAGTACATTCTGCCTGCATTTGTTTGCACAAGGCTTTTGCCAGGTCGATATCAAAGCCGACAATCTCATTATTAGCACCTATAGATTCAAAGGGTGGATAGGTGGCTGAAACGCCAAAATTGATTTTCTCTGCGGCAGAAGCACCGAAAGTAAAGGAAGCAAGTAATGCGGCAAGAACTAACTTTTTCATGATGGAACTCCCGTCTGTCAATCTTATGATTTTTGGCCGTGTCTGCGGCATGGGATAACAATGCCATCAAGTGAATTTATATGCAATAAATATGATTAAATAATTTGCATGAAATAAAAAAAGACGGACAACTTAGTGAGTTGTCCGTCTTTATTATAAGAATTTATGCACTATGTAGGCCGGATAAGGCGTCCACGCCGCATCCGGCACAGGCACCGTGCTGATGTCTGATGCGACGCTGGCGCGTCTTATCAGACCTACAAATCATCCAGCTAATGTAGGCCGGATAAGGCGTTTACGCCGCATCCGGCATCAGCACGCAGCTACATTAATTCCGCCGTTCAAATGCCAGTGCTTTGCGCTCGATCAGACGCATCATCAGCGTCAGCAGGCCGTTGACGACCAGGTAAATAATCCCTGCCGCACCGAACACCATTACATCGTAGGTGCGTCCGTACAACAACTGGCTGTATCCCATCACTTCCATCAGCGTAATGGTGTAAGCCAGAGAGGTACTTTTGAACACCAGCACCACTTCGTTGGAATAAGAAGAGAGCGAGCGTTTAAAGGCATACGGCAGCAGGATCGCCAGCGTATCTTTTTTGCTCATTCCCAGGGCGCTACAGGACTGCCACTGACCTTCTGGGATCGCACGAATTGCACCGTAAAACAGCTGCGTGGTATACGCCGCACTGTTCAGCGATAACGCAATCAGCGCACATAACCACGGTTCTGACAACAAATGCCACAGTGCCGGATACTCCTGCAACGTCGGAAACTGGCCCGGCCCGTAATAAATCAGGAAGATCTGCACCAGCAGCGGCGTACCGGTAAACAGTGTGATATAACCCCGCACCAGCCACACCAGCACCGGCGTTTTCAGCGTCAGGATGATGGTAAAAATCAACGCCAGAATCAGCGCCACAATCAGCGAGGCAACCGTCAGCGTCAGGCTGGTGTGCAGCCCTTTCATCAGTTCGGGTAAATACTCAAACATTAGCTGGGCCTCCGCTCAAAACGTGTCGCGCGCAGGTCAATGCGTTTGAGAATGTACTGACTCAACAGGGTGATCACCAGGTAAATCGCCGCCGCCACAATGTACCAGGTAAATGGTTCCTGGGTACGGGTAGCGATGCTTTTGGTTTGTAACATTAAATCATTCACACTAATCAAACTGACCAGCGCGGTATCTTTCAGCAGCACCAGCCACTGGTTACCGAGGCCAGGCAACGCATGACGCCACATCTGCGGCATCACCAGACGGAAAAAGATAGCCGATTTCGACAGCCCCAGCGCCTGGCCGGATTCCCACTGACCCATCGGCACCGCTTTCAGCGCGCCGCGCAGCGTTTGAGAGGCATAGGCGGCATAAAGCAGCGACAGAGCGATGACACCGCAAAGGAACGGACTCACGTCGAAGTTTTCAATATCCACCTGCACCGGGATCTGCACGAACCCAAGATTGATAGTGAAGCCATCCGAAAGCGTCAGCAGCAGCTGTGAGGAGCCAAAATAGATAAACAGCACCACCAGAATTTCTGGCAGGCCACGCAGAATGGTTACCAGCGCTGAACCTGACCACGCGACAGGACGCCATTTTGCCGACTCCCACACCGCAAAGAACATCGCCAGCGCCAGTCCGACAATCAATGCACAAACGGCAAGGCCGACGGTCATCCCGGCGGCGCTTGCTAAAGGAAAAAATTCATTCATCAGGAATTACTTCTGGAACCATTTGTTGTAGATGGTTTCGTAAGTGCCATCTTTCTTCACTTTTTCCAGCGCAGTGTTGAGTTTCTGCTGCAGTTCAGTGTTGCCCTGACGTACCGCGATGCCGAGGCCAGTGCCGAAGTAATCTTTATCGGTCACTTTGTCGCCCACCGCCGCCAGTTTCGGGTTATCTTTCAGCCACTCAGTGACCACTGCGGTGTCACCGAAGACGCCGTCGATACGCCCGTTTTGCAGATCCAGTTTTGCGTTCTGGTAGCTGTCATACGGAACGGTAGTGATTTCCGGGTGCTTATCCATAATGAATTTCTGGTGTGTCGTCCCGTTCTGTACGCCGACTTTTTTGCCTTTCAGCTGATCAACACTGGTGTATTTGCCTTGCTGACCCACAAACAGGGCAGAGTTGTCATAGTACGGGGTGGTAAACAGCACCTGCTTTTCACGTTCTGGGGTGATATCCATCCCGGCCATCACCGCTTCTACGCGACGGAATTTCAGGCTTGGGATCAGGCTGTCAAACGCCTGGTTAGAGAAAGTACAGGTTGCATCAATCTCTTTACACAGTGCCTGTGCCAGGTCGACGTCAAAACCAACGATCTGGTTGTTTGCATCAATCGATTCAAACGGAGGATAGGAGGCTTCGGTAGCAAAACGAATGGTTTCGGCAGCTGTGGCGGAAAGACTAAAACCTGCAATTAACGCGGCAATCAGAACTTTTTTCATTGTTGTTATCCCGAATCTTAGTGAGAGAGATAGTTTTTAAATGCTTCGGTTTGCGGCTCGGTAAAGCAGCTCGCGTCGCCTTGTTCTACGATATGACCATTTTCCATATACACCACTCGGCTGGCGGTTTTACGCGCCACTTCAACTTCGTGGGTGACGATCACCTGGGTAATATTCGTTTCTGCCAGCTCACGAATGATGCTGACGATTTGTGCCGTAATTTCCGGGTCCAGTGCGGCGGTCGGTTCATCAAACAGCAGTACCTGCGGTTCCATCATTAACGCACGGGCAATAGCAACACGCTGCTGCTGACCACCAGAAAGATGCAGCGGGTAACGATCGCTATAAGGTTTGAGACGCAGACGTTCCAGCAGTTTTTCTGCACGGGCCAGCGCCTGATCTTTACTCAACCCCAGTACACGGCAGGGCGCTTCAATCAGGTTTTGCTGCACGGTCAGATGCGGCCACAGGTTGTATTGCTGAAACACCATGCCAACGTTACGACGCAAATCGCGAATCGCTTTGTCTGAGGGTGTTTTGGTGAAATCGAAATGGTTGCCTGCAATGTTGAGCGTACCGGAGCGCGGCATCTCAAGCAGATTGAGTACACGCAGCAGCGAGCTTTTACCCGCGCCGCTGGGGCCAAGTAACACCAGCGTTTCGCCCTGTGGGCAATCCAGCGTGATATCGAACAGCGCCTGATGCGCGCCGTAGAAGCAATTAATGCCGTTTAATTGAATACTCATTGACACTCGTATACTGGCAGTCTGATAGCTATTGAGGTCGAAGATAGTACCTTTGACAGAATAATTATGCAATATTTCTGCTTTAAAAGTTAAAAGCAAAGCGCATTATTCAATAAACATAGCACAAAATAACGGGGGCGGTGGTCGGCGAGCATAAATGTCGGCATTCCTCACGAAATGCCGGACAATTTACGGGGTTTATTGGTTGATCAAGGCGTTAGCGATTCTCGATGGACTGACGGAGCGTACCCGCCGTGGCATGAACGCTACCGCCTAAGTAGCGCACATCGTCGATCACCCAACACTGGCCTTCCTGAATCATTAACACTTCATCCTGCCAGCCCTGGTCACCCTGCTTGAGATCCACGCGCAATGGAATGTTACGGGCATCACGATTAGGGATAGTCGATGCACTGGCAACGTGGGCGCTGTCTGGCAAGGTGGTTCGACTGGAGAACGGATCGCTGCTTAACAATTCACGATGACTATTATCGCGGCTGGCATCGCTAAGTAGGGTTGCCAGTTTGTCACTCAAATAGGGGCGCAGGGCGGTAATGTCATTGCTGCGATGTTGAATGCGGTAGTCATAGAATTGTTGGGCTACGCTGTCAGGCCCCCCCTGGACACAGGAACCGGTGCGGGGACCGTTATCTTTATAAGCTGGCGTGACGGTGGTACAGGCACTCAGCAGCAGTGCACATGGAATAAGTAGAGATAGTGAACGGTAGCGCATAATCATTTCCTTATTAGCTTGCTGTCTGCGTCACACTACGACCAAACGCTATCAGATTATTTAATACATTGTTTTTAATACAATTCTGAAACAATCTGAACACCTGATTGGGTTTGAGTCCATTGCTGGCTACCCACTCAAGGTTGCTCGTAGCTGACTTACTTAAATTACCCAAACAATAGACAGTGTAAACCATTTGTGAGGTTGAGCGTGTTATATGGCTGAAATGATCATTTAAGGTAAATATGATAGTTCTGAAATGGTGGTATAAATCCTCCTGTAGAGGTTAAGAGCATCTGCAAGAAGCCAGTTTCACATTTATAACGCGTGATAAATGAACGCGGTTATTGTCTAATCATTACAAATTTTTCACATGCGATAAGAGATCCTGCTATTAAGATGATTGCCAAAATTACGTTGTATTTTTGAAAATGAGCGAAATTTGATAGTCCCAGCTTTGACTTTTGATAATATTATTTATGTTACAGTTGTGGGTATAAAATATAATCTTTTTGAACAAGTGAATTTGAGCGAAGAATAAATCAAGTTGTTTCAGTGTTTCGTTAATTAATATGAGTATAAAAGGTGTTGTGCTTTTACAATAATAAAGCGCGAGGAGTTCGGTGGATTATCGTTTTTCTTGGGTGATTTTTAATATGATAAACAATATATCTGATCAAGCGTCATCATTTCCATACACACAATTGAATCAAAGTGATAATTTCCTCGATTCACTGAGGGAATTTTTCGCGATATTAAATTCCAGTCGTAAGGGTGAGTTGTCTACATGGGATACCATCTACTTGCATCTGATATTAGCAATAAATGCTGACAGTGATCTCATAAAAAATGATGTGTTGCTCGCGGAAAATATTCCAACAGCGGATTATCAATTTAATACATTTTTTAGTAATGCTTTCGAGACTGATGTTAAAAAATATCTGGGTAAATCAGAAGATAACGAAGTTGAAATAAAAACGGGTAATGAAAGAATCTCTATTGGAATACGTAACATATCGAATGGAAAACTTGAAAGACAAAAGTTTCTTTTCCCA
>NZ_JAYQWM010000131.1:0-7146 GCF_036662595.1 Escherichia sp. Lx600-2
CTTTCAGGTTTGCTTTCTTCAATGCAGACTCATACTGACTGGACATCATCAGAGTTTGCACTTGAGCCATAAAGTCCATGATAACAACAACCACGATTAAGAGGGAAGTACCACCAAAGTAAAAAGGTACTTTCATTGCGTCACGCATGAACTCCGGGATTAGGCAGATGAAGGTAATATATAATGCGCCAACTAATGTCAAGCGAGTCATTACCTTATCAATGTACTTGGCCGTTTGCTCTCCCGGACGAATTCCTGGTACAAATGCACCGGACTTCTTCAGGTTATCTGCTGTTTCTCTTGGGTTGAAAACCAACGCCGTATAGAAGAAACAGAAGAAGATGATCGCAGATGCATAAAGCAACACATATAACGGTTGACCAGGCTGCAAATACATAGAAATAGTCGTCAGCCAGTCCCAGCCAGTTCCATCACCAAACCAAGAAGCTATTGTACCCGGGAATAGTATGATACTGGAAGCAAAAATTGCAGGAATTACACCCGCCATATTCACTTTTAACGGTAAATGTGTACTTTGTGCTGCATAAACACGGCGCCCCTGCTGACGTTTAGCGTAATTAACGACAATACGACGTTGACCACGTTCCATAAACACAACAAAGAAAGTAACCGCGAATACTAATACTGCAACCAACAGCAACAGGAGGAAGTGCAGGTCGCCTTGCCGAGCTTGCTCGATGGTATGGCCAATAGCCGGCGGTAACCCCGCAACAATACCAGCGAAGATAATGATAGAGATACCGTTACCAATACCTCTTTCAGTTATCTGTTCACCTAACCACATTAAGAACATTGTCCCTGTGACTAAGCTAACAACAGCCGTAAAGTAGAATGGAAGACCCGGATCAATAACCAATCCTTGCATCCCTGGCATATTCGGTAGACCCATTGCAATACCAATAGATTGGAATATTGCTAATACCAGAGTACCCCAACGAGTATATTGGCTTATCTTCCGACGACCTGCTTCTCCTTCCTTCTTAATCTCTGCTAATCGTGGATTAACCACAGATAATAATTGGATGATGATCGACGCCGAGATATACGGCATGATCCCCAAAGCAAAGATAGAAGCACGGCTAAGAGCACCACCAGAGAACATGTTAAACATTTCAATGATGGTGCCTTGTTGCTGTTCGAGCAATTTGGCAAGCACAGTGGCATCAATACCAGGGATTGGAATAAAAGAACCAATTCGGAATACAATTAGCGCACCAATTACAAACAAAAGTCTGCGTTTAAGTTCGCCAGTTCCACCCTTGGCACTTTGAAAATCTAATCCTGGTTGTTTAGCCATCTGTCACTTATTCCTCAATTTTACCGCCGGCAGCTTCGATTGCAGCGCGAGCACCTTTAGTAACACGAAGGCCACGTACAGTAACTGCACGGTTCACTTCGCCAGACAGAATAACTTTCGCATATTCAATCTGGATGCCAACAACGTTCGCGGCTTTCAGTGCGTTCAGATCAATAACATCGCCTTCAACAGCAGCAAAATCAGACAGACGAATCTCTGCAGTGATCATTGCTTTACGTGAAGTGAAGCCGAATTTCGGCAGACGACGATATAAAGGCATCTGGCCGCCTTCGAAACCACGACGTACGCCACCGCCAGAACGAGATTTCTGACCTTTGTGACCACGGCCGCCGGTTTTACCCAGACCAGAACCGATACCACGACCTACGCGTTTAGGCGCGTGCTTGGCACCTTCAGCCGGAGACAGAGTATTTAAACGCATCTCTTACTCCTCAACTTTAACCATGTAGGAAACCAAGTTGACCATACCACGTACAGCAGGAGTATCCTCGCGCTCTACTGTATGACCAATGCGACGCAGACCTAAACCGACCAGTGTTGCCTTATGCTTAGGCAGACGACCGATTGAACTGCGAACTTGTGTAATTTTAATAGTCTTAGCCATGGCCGATTACCCCAGAATTTCTTCGACGGATTTTCCACGCTTAGCTGCGACCATTTCTGGAGACTTCATGCTGTCTAAAGCATCCAGTGTTGCACGAACCACGTTGATTGGGTTTGTGGAACCGTAGGTTTTAGCCAGTACGTTGCGAACTCCAGCTACTTCTAAAACAGCACGCATTGCACCGCCGGCAATGATACCGGTACCTTCGTGAGCAGGTTGCATAAACACACGAGAACCAGTGTGTGTACCTTTCACAGGGTGGAACAATGTGCCGTTGTTTAGAGCAACGGTTTTCATACTGCGACGGGCTTTTTCCATCGCTTTCTGGATTGCTGCCGGAACTTCGCGCGCTTTGCCGTAGCCAAAACCAACGCGACCGTTACCATCACCAACTACAGTTAGTGCGGTAAAGCTGAAAATACGGCCACCTTTAACGGTTTTTGCTACGCGGTTTACCGCGATCAGCTTTTCCTGCAGTTCGCCAGCTTGTTTCTCGATGTGAGCCATCTTACACCTCTACCTTAGAACTGAAGGCCAGCTTCACGGGCAGCATCTGCCAGTGCCTGGACTCTACCATGATATTGGAAACCAGAACGGTCAAAAGCAACAACTTTGATGCCTTTTTCCAGTGCGCGTTCTGCAACTAATTTACCAACAATTGCTGCTGCGTCTTTGTTTCCAGTAAACTTAACTTGTTCATTGATAGCTTTTTCTGTAGTAGAAGCTGCAACCAATGTTTCAGAACCGTTCGGTGCGATAACCTGCGCATAAATATGGCGTGGAGTACGATGTACCACCAGGCGAGTCGCACCCAACTCTTGGATCTTACGGCGTGCGCGGGTCGCACGACGGATACGAGCTGCTTTCTTATCCATAGTGTTACCTTACTTCTTCTTAGCCTCTTTGGTACGCACGATTTCATCGGCGTAACGAACACCTTTACCTTTATAAGGTTCAGGACGACGGTAAGCACGCAGTTCTGCTGCAACTTGGCCAATCACTTGCTTATCCGCACCTTTCAGTACGATTTCAGTTTGTGTTGGACATTCAGCAGTAATGCCTGCTGGCAGTGCGTGTTCAACCGGATGCGAGAAACCTAAAGACAAGCTTACAGCATTGCCTTTGATTGCTGCACGGTAACCAACACCGACCAGTTGAAGCTTTTTAGTGAAGCCATCGGTAACACCAACAACCATTGCATTACACAGTGAACGAGTAGTACCCGCTTGTGCCCATGCATCCGCGAAACCTTCGCGTGGTGCGAAAGTCAGCTGATTGTCTTCGTTTTTAACTTCAACTGCATTATGGATAGTACGACTAAGCTCGCCGTTTTTACCCTTAATCGAAATAACCTGACCGTTGAGTTTTACCTCTACGCCGGCAGGAATGACGACGGGTGCTTTTGCCACACGAGACATTCTTTCCTCCCGAATTAAGCTACGTAGCAGAGAATCTCGCCACCAAGACCAGCTTGGCGAGCTGCACGATCAGTCATGACACCTTTAGAGGTAGAAATAACAGCGATACCTAACCCAGCCATAACTTGTGGTAGCTCATCTTTTTTCTTATAGATGCGCAGGCTTGGGCGGCTTACACGCTGAATGCTTTCTACGACAGCCTTACCTTGGAAATAACGTAAAGTCAGTTCCAATTCTGGCTTGATGTCGCCTTCAATTTTAAAATCTTCGATATAACCTTCTTCCTTCAGCACTTTGGCAATTGCCACTTTCAGCTTGGAGGAAGGCATGGTGACCGCAACTTTGTTCGCGGCCTGACCGTTACGGATACGGGTCAGCATATCCGCGATGGGATCTTGCATGCTCATCTGTCTTTACTCCCGTGATTCAAATGGAATTACCAACTTGCCTTTTTAAGGCCCGGGATTTCACCGCGCATTGCGGCTTCACGGACTTTAATACGGCTCAGACCAAACTTCCGCAGGAAACCATGCGGACGCCCTGTTTGACGGCAGCGGTTACGCTGACGAGAAGGACTTGAATCACGTGGCAGTGTTTGCAGCTTGAGAACAGCGTCCCAGCGATCTTCATCGGATGCTTTAACATCAGAGATGATAGCTTTCAATTCTACGCGTTTTGCGAAGAACTTCTCAGCTAATTTAGCACGTTTAACATCACGCGCTTTCATAGATTTCTTAGCCATGAGTACCCTGCCTTACTTGCGGAACGGGAAGTTGAACGCTGCTAACAGTGCGCGACCTTCGTCATCTGATTTCGCAGTAGTGGTAATAGTAATATCTAAACCACGTACGCGATCCACTTTATCGTAATCGATTTCAGGGAAGATGATTTGTTCACGAACACCCATGCTGTAGTTACCGCGACCATCGAAAGACTTAGCGGGCAAGCCACGGAAGTCACGAATACGTGGTACAGCAATAGAAATCAGACGCTCAAGGAACTCCCACATGCGTTCGCCACGCAGGGTTACTTTACAGCCGATTGGATAGCCCTGACGGATTTTGAAGCCTGCAACAGATTTGCGTGCTTTGGTGATCAAAGGTTTTTGACCTGAGATCGCTGTTAAATCAGCTGCTGCGTTATCCAGCAGTTTTTTATCAGCAATCGCTTCACCAACACCCATATTCAGGGTGATCTTCTCGACCCGAGGGACTTGCATGACAGAAGTGTAGTTAAACTCAGTCATGAGTTTATTAACTACTTCGTCTTTATAGTAATCATGCAGTTTCGCCATCGTATACTCCAAAAATTACTTGATAGTTTCACTGTTAGATTTGAAGAAACGGACTTTTTTGCCGTCTTCGAATCTAAAGCCTACACGGTCAGCCTTACCGGTTGCCGCGTTAAAGATTGCAACGTTAGAAACTTGAATAGCCGCTTCTTTTTCAACGATGCCACCTGGTTGGTTCAGAGCCGGTACAGGCTTCTGATGTTTTTTAACCAGATTGATACCTTCAACGATAACTTTACCAGAAGAAATAACCTGCTTTACTTTACCGCGCTTACCTTTGTCTTTCCCAGTTAGCACGATAACTTCGTCATCACGACGGATTTTCGCTGCCATAGTTCGCTCCTTAGAGTACTTCAGGTGCCAGAGAGATAATTTTCATAAACTTCTCGTTACGAAGTTCACGAGTTACCGGCCCAAAAATACGCGTACCGATTACTTGCTCGCTGTTGTTATTTAATAACACACAAGCATTACCATCGAAGCGAATGACAGAACCGTCAGGGCGACGTACACCCTTCTTGGTGCGCACCACTACCGCTTTCAGGACATCACCCTTTTTAACTTTACCGCGTGGAATTGCTTCTTTAACGGTAATTTTAATGATGTCGCCGACATGTGCATAGCGACGGTGCGAGCCACCTAGAACCTTGATACACATTACGCGACGTGCACCGGAGTTGTCGGCCACGTTCAGCATAGTCTGTTCTTGGATCATTTTAGTGCTCCGCTAAATGTCAACTACTACTGAGCCACCTCATTATGAAGAGGCCGTTCAAATATACCCATACTACGAGGGCGCGGCATTATAACACCACATCATCGAGTTGGACAGAAAAAAATAAACGGCTCAATCAAATAAGAGCCGTTTATTCATCAGAAAAGTCTATTCTATTACAGAACAGCTTTTTCTACAACGCGAACTAAGGCCCAAGACTTAGTCTTAGACAGTGGACGAGTTTCGCGGATTTCTACCACGTCACCGATTCCACATTCATTGTTCTCGTCATGTACGTGCAATTTAGTCGTACGACGGATGAATTTACCATACAGAGGGTGTTTCACCATACGCTCGATAGCAACAACAATAGATTTCTCCATTTTATCGCTAACTACACGACCTTGCAGAGTACGGATTTTATCGCTCATTACGCACCTGCCTTCTCAGTCAGTAAAGTCTTCACACGTGCGATATCACGACGCACTTGTTTCAACAGATGAGACTGTTGTAGCTGACCACTTGCAGCCTGCATACGTAAATTAAATTGTTCACGTAACAAGTTCAAAAGTTCAGCATTCAGCTCTTCAACGCTTTTTTCGCGCAGCTCTTGTGCTTTCATTACATCACCGTCTTAGTTACAAAGGTGGTTTTGATAGGCAGTTTCGCTGCTGCCAGAGAGAATGCCTCACGAGCCAGCTCTTCAGGCACACCGTCCATTTCGTATAAAACTTTACCAGGCTGGATTAAGGCAACCCAATATTCTACGTTACCTTTACCTTTACCCATACGAACTTCGAGTGGTTTCTCAGTGATTGGTTTGTCTGGGAACACACGGATCCAGATTTTACCTTGACGCTTAATAGCACGGGTCATAGCACGACGTGCCGCTTCGATCTGACGTGCAGTCAGACGACCACGGCCAACAGCTTTAAGACCGAAAGTGCCGAAGCTAACATCCGTACCTTGCGCTAGACCACGGTTGCGGCCTTTGTGCACCTTACGGAATTTTGTACGCTTTGGTTGTAACATCAGCGACTCTCCTTACTTGCGGCCTTTACGCTGCTGCTTTTTAGGTTGAGCAGCTGGTTTCTCAGCTTGTTCAACAGCAGCCATACCACCCAGAATCTCACCTTTGAAGATCCATACCTTAACGCCGAGAACACCGTAAGTGGTGTGCGCTTCTGAAGTGTTGTAATCGATATCAGCACGTAATGTGTGCAGTGGCACACGGCCTTCACGATACCACTCGGTACGAGCGATTTCAGCACCGCCTAAACGGCCACTGACTTCAACTTTAATACCTTTAGCGCCCAGACGCATTGCGTTCTGTACTGCACGCTTCATAGCACGACGGAACATAACACGACGTTCCAGCTGTGAAGAAATGCTGTCAGCAACTAATTTTGCGTCCAGTTCTGGTTTACGAACTTCGGCGATATTGATTTGCGCAGGAACACCAGCGATATCCGCTACTGTTTTACGCAGTTTTTCAACGTCTTCACCTTTCTTACCGATAACGATACCTGGGCGAGCAGTGTGAATAGTCACACGGATGCTTTTCGCAGGACGTTCGATAACGATGCGAGAGATTGACGCTTTTGCCAATTCTTTATTTAAGTACTGGCGTACTTTAAAATCGCTGTCTAGGTTGTCAGCGAATTCATTGGTATTCGCATACCAAGTAGAGTTCCAAGGTTTGACAATACCCAGGCGAATACCATTAGGATGTACTTTCTGACCCATTGCTAGTCTCCAGAGTCTCAGCGATCGGACACA
>NZ_JAYQWM010000132.1:0-7052 GCF_036662595.1 Escherichia sp. Lx600-2
AAATCGGCTCAAACATGAAGAAATGAAATGACTGAGTCAGCCGAGAAGAATTTCCCCGCTTATTCGCACCTTCCTTAGCGATAAACCTGCAAAAAATATTATTTTGCTGATTGGCGATGGGATGGGGGACTCGGAAATTACTGCCGCACGCAATTATGCCGAAGGTGCGGGCGGCTTTTTTAAAGGTATAGATGCCTTACCGCTTACCGGGCAATACACTCACTATGCGCTGAATAAAAAAACCGGCAAACCGGACTACGTCACCGATTCGGCTGCATCAGCAACCGCCTGGTCAACCGGTGTCAAAACCTATAACGGCGCGCTGGGCGTCGATATTCACGAAAAAGATCACCCAACGATTCTGGAAATGGCAAAAGCCGCAGGTCTGGCGACCGGTAACGTTTCTACCGCAGAGTTGCAGGATGCCACGCCCGCTGCGCTGGTGGCGCATGTGACCTCGCGCAAATGCTACGGTCCGGGCGCGACCAGTGAAAAATGTCCGGGTAACGCTCTGGAAAAAGGCGGAAAAGGATCGATTACCGAACAGCTGCTTAACGCTCGTGCCGACGTTACGCTTGGCGGCGGCGCAAAAACCTTTGCTGAAACGGCAACCGCTGGTGAATGGCAGGGAAAAACGCTGCGTGAACAGGCACAGGCGCGTGGTTATCAGTTGGTGAGCGATGCTGCCTCACTGAATTCGGTGACGGAAGCGAATCAGCAAAAACCCCTGCTTGGCCTGTTTGCTGACGGCAATATGCCAGTGCGCTGGCTAGGACCGAAAGCAACGTACCATGGCAATATCGATAAGCCCGCAGTCACCTGTACGCCTAATCCGCAACGTAATGACAGTGTACCAACCCTGGCGCAGATGACCGACAAAGCCATTGAATTGTTGAGTAAAAATGAGAAAGGCTTTTTCCTGCAAGTTGAAGGTGCGTCAATCGATAAACAGGATCATGCTGCGAATCCTTGTGGGCAAATTGGCGAGACGGTCGATCTCGATGAAGCCGTACAACGGGCGCTGGAATTCGCTAAAAAGGAGGGTAACACGCTGGTCATAGTCACCGCTGATCACGCCCACGCCAGCCAGATTGTTGCGCCGGATACCAAAGCTCCGGGCCTCACCCAGGCGCTAAATACCAAAGATGGCGCAGTGATGGTGATGAGTTACGGGAACTCCGAAGAGGATTCACAAGAACATACAGGCAGTCAGTTGCGTATTGCGGCGTATGGCCCGCATGCCGCCAATGTCGTTGGACTGACCGACCAGACCGATCTCTTCTACACCATGAAAGCCGCTCTGGGGCTGAAATAAAACCGCGCCCGGCAGTGAATTTTCGCTGCCGGGTGGTTTTTTTGCTGTTAGCAACCAGACTTAATGGCAGATCACGGGCGCAAACGCTCATGGTTAAACATGAAGAGGGATGGTGCGATGAAAATTACATTACTGGTTACCTTGCTTTTCGGTCTGGTTTTTTTAACCACCGTCGGCGCTGCCGAGAGAACCTTAACCCCACAACAACAGCGTATGACCTCCTGTAATCAGCAGGCGACGGCACAGGCGTTGAAAGGGGATGCTCGTAAGAACTACATGAGTGATTGCCTGAAGAACAGCAAGTCTGCGCCTGGTGAAAAAAGTTTGACGCCACAGCAGCAAAAGATGCGCGAATGTAATAATCAAGCAACGCAACAATCACTGAAAGGTGATGATCGTAATAAGTTTATGAGTGCCTGCCTCAAGAAAGCCGCCTGATACCTGATAGTGCTAACGGGTGAGCTACGAAAATGGCTCACCCGAAATTTCATACTTCTGCCTTTAGCCCCGTCTCTATAATTTGGGAAAATTGTTTCTGAATGTTCCCAAAAATAATGAATGATGAAAACTTTTTCAAAAAAGCGGCGGCGCATGGGGAGGAACCTCCTTTAACTCCTCAAAACGAACATCAGCGGTCCGGGCTGCGCTTCGCCCGTCGCGTCAGACTACCCCGTGCGGTTGGCCTGGCTGGCATGTTCTTACCGATTGCTTCAACGCTGGTTTCACACCCGCCGCCGGGCTGGTGGTGGCTGGTGTTGGTCGGCTGGGCGTTCGTCTGGCCGCATTTAGCCTGGCAGATAGCGAGCAGGGCCGTCGATCCGCTTAGCCGGGAAATTTACAACTTAAAAACCGATGCAGTATTAGCGGGAATGTGGGTAGGCGTAATGGGCGTAAACGTGCTGCCTTCCACCGCGATGTTGATGATTATGTGTCTGAATTTGATGGGGGCAGGCGGCCCCCGTCTGTTTGTCGCGGGTCTGGTGTTGATGGTGGTTTCCTGCCTTGTCACCCTCGAGCTGACGGGCATTACCGTGTCGTTCAATAGTGCGCCGCTGGAATGGTGGCTCTCCCTTCCCATTATTGTCATTTATCCTCTGCTGTTTGGCTGGGTCAGCTACCAGACGGCGACTAAACTGGCGGAACATAAACGCAGGTTGCAGGTCATGAGTACCCGCGACGGCATGACGGGCGTGTATAACCGACGTCATTGGGAAACTATGTTACGCAATGAATTTGATAACTGTCGGCGGCATAATCGCGATGCAACGTTACTGATTATCGATATCGACCATTTCAAGAGCATCAACGATACCTGGGGCCATGATGTGGGCGATGAAGCGATTGTGGCGCTTACCCGACAGTTACAAATTACCCTGCGCGGTAGCGATGTGATTGGTCGGTTTGGCGGCGATGAGTTTGCAGTAATCATGTCCGGTACGCCAGCTGAGAGCGCCATTACCGCCATGTTACGGGTGCATGAAGGGCTAAATACATTACGTTTGCCGAATACGCCACAGGTAACTTTACGGATTAGTGTGGGGGTTGCGCCGCTGAACCCACAAATGAGTCACTATCGTGAGTGGTTGAAATCGGCAGATTTGGCGCTTTACAAAGCAAAGAAAGCCGGACGTAACCGCACCGAAGTGGCGGCCTGACGTCCGGCGAAAGTCATCAGGATTTGCTGAGTTTTTCTGATTTTTCCATACACTTCGTCATCGCTTCGATCACTGCAGCACGGAAGCCTTTCTCTTCCAGTACGCGTACCGCTTCAATGGTGGTGCCTCCCGGTGAGCAGACCATATCTTTCAGTGCCCCCGGATGTTCTCCCGTTTCCAGCACCATTTTTGCGGAACCCATTACCGCCTGAGCGGCAAATTTATACGCCTGGGCACGTGGCATCCCGCCCAGCACGGCGGCGTCGGCCATCGCTTCGATAAACATAAAGACGTAGGCTGGCGAAGAACCGCTCACACCGACCACCGGGTGGATCATCGGCTCAGCAATTACTTCCGCTTCGCCAAAGCAGCGGAAAATATTCAGCACATCAGCGGTATCTTCTGGGGTTACCAGCGCGTTTGGCGTTACCGAGGTCATCCCGGCATTAACCAGCGCGGGAGTGTTCGGCATGGCGCGGATAATTTTCCGGTCATGGCCCAGCGCGCGGGCAAGCTGGTCGAGCGTGACACCTGCAGCAATAGAAACGACCAGAGAGTCTTTATTCAGGCTGGAGGTGATTTCGCTAAGCACTTTAATCATGATGCCAGGTTTAACGGCAGCAAAAATGATGTCGGCGATTTGCGCCACTTCTTGCGCCGATTCTGCGGCGTTGATGCCGAACTGGTCATGCAGGGCGGCGACTTTATCCGGGGAGGGGGTGTATACCCAGATTTGCCCTGGAAGCACCTGACCGCTGGCAATCAGACCGCCGAGAATGGCTTTTCCCATATTGCCGCAGCCAATAAAACCGATTTTCTTTTCCATTGCCTCACTCCTGCCGTGAAATTCATTGTTTTGATAATCGCTGGCAGAAGCATAAACAGAACTATGCCGGAAGGCAAAAGCGCGACACAATAGAGGATTACCCAACAAAGGATGACTTTATGACAATTTGGGTGGATGCCGACGCGTGTCCCAATGTAATTAAAGAGATTTTGTATCGCGCGGCGGAACGTATGCAGATGCCGCTGGTACTGGTAGCAAACCAGAGTTTACGCGTGCCGCCATCGCGATTTATTCGTACGCTGCGCGTCGCGGCAGGTTTCGACGTTGCCGATAACGAAATTGTCCGGCAGTGTGAAGCGGGCGATTTGGTGATCACCGCAGATATACCTTTGGCTGCTGAAGCCATCGAGAAAGGCGCTGCGGCGCTTAATCCGCGCGGTGAACGTTACACGCCAGCGACCATTCGTGAGCGCCTGACGATGCGCGATTTTATGGATACCTTACGTGCCAGTGGGATCCAGACCGGCGGACCAGATAGCCTTTCACAACGTGACCGCCAGGCCTTTGCCGCGGAGCTGGAGAAGTGGTGGCTGGAATTGCAACGTAGTCGTGGCTAAATGTAATTTATTATTTACACTTCATTCTTGAATATTTATTGGTATAGTAAGGGATGTATTGAGATTTTCACTTTAAGTGGAATTTTTTCTTTACAATCGAAATTGTACTAGTTTGATGGTATGATCGCTATTCTCATGACACCGGCTTTCGCCGCATTGCGACCTATTGGGGAAAACCCACGATGACACAACCTCTTTTTCTGATCGGGCCTCGGGGCTGTGGTAAAACAACGGTCGGAATGGCCCTTGCCGATTCGCTTAACCGTCGGTTTGTCGATACCGATCAGTGGTTGCAATCACAGCTCAATATGACGGTCGCGGAGATCGTCGAAAGGGAAGAGTGGGCGGGATTTCGCGCCAGAGAAACGGCGGCGCTGGAAGCGGTAACTGCGCCATCCACCGTTATCGCTACAGGCGGCGGCATTATTCTGACGGAATTTAATCGTCACTTCATGAAAAATAACGGGATCGTGGTTTATTTGTGTGCGCCAGTATCAGTCCTGGTTAACCGACTGCAAGCTGCACCGGAAGAAGATTTACGGCCAACCTTAACGGGAAAACCGCTGAGCGAAGAAGTTCAGGAAGTGCTGGAAGAACGCGATGCGCTATATCGCGAAGTTGCGCATATTATCATCGACGCAACAAACGAACCCAGCCAGGTGATTTCTGAAATTCGCAGCGCCCTGGCACAGACGATCAATTGTTGATTTTCGAGCGCCTATACTTAACGTTCATCCCGTGAAATAAGGAAGAACGATGCCAACGAAACCGCCTTATCCTCGTGAAGCATATATAGTGACGATTGAAAAAGGAAAGCCAGGACAGACGGTAACCTGGTACCAACTCAGAGCCGATCATCCTAAACCAGACTCGTTGATCAGTGAACATCCGACCGCTCAGGAAGCGATGGATGCGAAAAAACGCTATGAGGACCCTGACAAAGAGTGACCGCATCAGACTGCTCGGAAGGGATTCTGAGTGCCACTACAAGGGATCTGCGTCACATTTTTCATAATTCATGTTTTTCAAATAATTAGAATATTAAACAATAACAATCCATTACTGGAATCATTTGGAATCTTTACATTATGCCGTGCACGTCTGCTGCTACGCTTTTTGTCATTTGTAGCACAAGTAAGTGTCAGCAGTGGTGCTTAACACTTGCCCGGTAATTAACGACGAAATAAAAGTAAGGTGGAAGAACAATGAGTGCGTCGTTGGCGATCCTGACCATCGGCATTGTACCTATGCAGGAAGTTTTGCCGCTCCTGACAGAATACATTGACGAAGATAATATTTCCCATCATAGCCTGCTGGGGAAGTTAAGCCGCGAAGAAGTGATGGCGGAGTACGCGCCAGAAGCAGGCGAAGACACAATTCTCACATTATTAAATGACAACCATCTGGCCCATGTTTCGCGTCGCAAAGTAGAGCGTGACCTGCAAGGTGTGGTTGAAGTGCTCGATAATCAGGGCTACGACGTCATTATATTAATGAGTACGGCAAACATTAGTAGTATGACTGCGCGTAATACGATCTTTCTTGAGCCGTCGCGGATATTGCCACCGCTGGTTTCCTCTATTGTTGAAGATCATCAGGTGGGGGTTATCGTACCGGTTGAGGAGTTGCTGACCGTTCAGGCGCAAAAATGGCAAATTTTGCAGAAACCGCCGGTATTTTCATTGGGTAACCCCATTCATGATTCAGAACAAAAAATCATTGATGCCGGGAAAGAATTACTGGCGAAAGGCGCAGATGTCATCATGCTGGATTGTTTGGGATTTAACCAGCGTCATCGCGATTTACTGCAAAAACAGCTCGATGTTCCTGTCTTGCTCTCTAACGTATTGATTGCACGGTTGGCTGCGGAATTACTGGTGTAATTTTGCGTGACAGCCAGCGCCTCTGGCCCCTATAGTGAAGTAGATGTTCAACTACCAGACAGGGCCAGTTTATGCTTCAAAGTAATGAGTACTTTTCCGGCAAAGTGAAATCGATCGGCTTTTCCAGCAGCAGCACTGGTCGCGCCAGCGTGGGTGTTATGGTTGAAGGCGAATACACCTTCAGCACCGCTGAGCCGGAAGAAATGACGGTAATCAGTGGCGCGCTGAATGTGTTACTGCCTGACGCGACCGACTGGCAAGTGTATGAAGCCGGTTCGGTGTTTAATGTTCCCGGTCACAGTGAGTTTCATCTGCAAGTTGCCGAACCCACCTCTTATCTGTGCCGCTATCTGTAATTCCTCGCCTTCCCCTTGAACGGGAGGGCATTTTTCTGAAATATCCTCTCTTTAACCCATAATAATATTTCCTTTGCTGCGATTTTTTCAATTTCCGATATATTCATAATTCATCAAGGTTGATATAAATATCATTGAAGATTATGAATAGAATTAATATATTGGTCATCTGTATGGTCGTATTTTTTATGACTGGCAATGCATGCGCCACAGAGTGGATCAGTAGCGAGGAGCTTATCACCTCTGACTTTCATCTTATGACGGCAGATGAGCGCAACGTGGTTAAAGCGGCAACCGACGATAGTATGGAAGCTGCTTATATGCTAAAAGATAATATCCGCTGGTATTATCATAATGGTGACCGGTGATGCTGCCAACTTACTGATTTAGTGTATGATGGTGTTTTTGAGGTGCTCCAGTGGCTTCTGTTTCTATCAGC
>NZ_JAYQWM010000133.1:0-7029 GCF_036662595.1 Escherichia sp. Lx600-2
ATTTAATTCAAATGATTAAATGGTTGTACTCCCCATACTCCTCTGGTGGTTTATCCAAAAAACGCACAAAATTTGATTTAAATCTGTCTTGATTTAGATCAGCTTCGCGGCGACATATTCGCCACACACTGCGATAAGAAATTGTGTTTATCGGGGTGATTTATGTCTCAACGAGATAATGTTAATAGTGGAGTTGCACAGCAAAATGCCAATAGTGTTATTCAGGACTGGCGTCCTGAAGAAACGCAATTTTGGCAGCAAACAGGAAAACGAATTGCAGAGCGTAATTTGTGGATTTCTATCCCTTGTTTGTTGCTCGCATTTTGCGTCTGGATGTTATTTAGTGCCGTTGCAGTGAATTTAAACAAAGTGGGTTTTAACTTTACCACTGACCAATTATTTTTATTAACAGCATTGCCTTCAGTGTCAGGGGCTTTATTACGAGTACCTTATTCTTTTGTTATTCCTATTTTTGGTGGGCGACGCTGGACAGCCATTAGTACGCTATTTTTGGTGATCCCTTGTATTTGGCTTGGCTACGCTATCCAAGACCCAACTACGCCTTATCAAATATTTGTCATTATTTCCCTTCTTTGTGGTTTTGCTGGGGCTAATTTCGCATCGAGCATGGCGAATATCAGTTTCTTTTTCCCAAAAGCGCGTCAAGGGGGAGCACTAGGTCTGAATGGGGGGTTAGGTAACTTAGGTGTAAGCGTAATGCAATTGGTAGCACCATTTATCGTCGGGGTGGGTGTTTTTGCCTTTGCGGGTGGAACTGGGGCATTACAGCCCGATGGTTCAACCTTATGGCTAGAAAATGCCGCTTGGGTTTGGGTGCCATTTTTATTGTTATTTACAGTGATGGCATGGTTTGGCATGAATGATTTAGCGGCGAATAAAGCGTCATTAAAACAGCAATTGCCAGTGCTTAAACGCGGCCATTTATGGATTTTGAGCCTGTTGTATCTTTCTACCTTCGGTTCATTTATCGGTTTTTCTGCTGGTTTTGCCATGCTTTCTAAAACCCAGTTTCCCGACATTATTATCCTCAAATTTGCCTTTTTTGGCCCTTTCCTTGGTGCATTAGCTCGTCCATTAGGCGGCATGCTGTCAGACCGCTTTGGTGGAGTCAAAGTGACTTTCCTTAACTTTATTGTGATGGCGATTTTCTCTGGCTTGCTATTTTTCACCCTGCCTGAAAACGGACAAGGTGGTTCTTTTGGTGCTTTTTATGGGGTGTTTATGGTGCTGTTTTTAACCGCTGGGTTAGGCAGTGGCTCTACTTTTCAAATGATAGCCGTGGTCTTTCGTAAATTAACTATGGATAAAGCCATTGCCCGAGGTGCTTCAGAGCAAGAAGCACAAAAAGAAGCAGTAACAGAAAGTGCCGCAGCATTGGGTTTTATCTCAGCAATAGGCGCCATCGGTGGTTTCTTTATTCCAAAAGCGTTTGGTACCTCCTTAACGTTGACTGGGTCTCCCGCCGATGCAATGAAAGTGTTCTTTGTGTTTTATCTTTCCTGTGTGTTTATCACCTGGCTAGTTTATGGGCGTACACATAAATAATAACAAGCAATAAAGATTAATTTTAAGCAATGTACGGCGCGAGTCGCCGTCTCTTTGGAGGCAATCCGAATGAGCAAGTTTTTAGATAGATTTCGTTATTTCAAGCAATTAGGTGATACCTTCTCAGGTGAACACGGCCAAGAGTTAAACGTAAACCGTGACTGGGAAAATGGTTATCGTAGCCGTTGGCAGCACGATAAAGTGGTGCGATCTACTCATGGCGTTAACTGCACAGGTTCTTGCAGTTGGAAAATTTACGTCAAAAATGGTCTTGTCACGTGGGAAACGCAACAAACTGATTATCCTCGCACTCGCCCAGATCTACCCGACCATGAACCAAGAGGCTGCCCGCGTGGCGCGAGCTATTCATGGTATTTATATAGTGCTAATCGCGTGAAATATCCGATGATGCGTAAGCGCTTACTTAAACTGTGGCGCGAAGCAAAAGCTGAACATCAAGACCCTGTCAATGCATGGCTTTCTATCATCAGTGATCCGCAAAAGGCGCAAAGCTATAAGCAGGCGAGGGGACGCGGGGGCTTTGTGCGTTCAAGTTGGCAAGAGGTGAATGAACTGATTGCCGCAGCAAATGTGGCAACTATCAAGGAGTTTGGTCCCGATCGCATTGTCGGGTTCTCTCCAATACCTGCGATGTCAATGGTTTCTTACGCGTCGGGAGCGCGCTATTTATCGTTGATCGGTGGTGCATGTTTGAGCTTCTACGACTGGTACTGTGACTTGCCGCCTGCATCCCCCATGACGTGGGGTGAACAAACAGACGTACCAGAATCCGCTGACTGGTATAACTCGTCTTATATTATTGCTTGGGGATCTAATGTTCCGCAAACTCGGACCCCAGATGCCCATTTCTTTGCAGAAGTACGTTATAAAGGAACAAAAACGGTCGCAGTGACGCCAGACTACGCGGAAATTGCCAAATTATGTGACCATTGGTTGAACCCAAAACAAGGGACAGATAGCGCCATGGCAATGGCGATGGGGCATGTGATCCTCAATGAATTCCATGTCAAGCGTGAAGCCGAGTATTTCCGTGAATATATACGCACATATACGGATATGCCAATGCTGGTTATGCTCGATAAACGTGATGATGGCTCTTATGTGGCAGGCCGGATGCTGCGAGCATCTGACTTAGTTGATTCTTTGGGAGAAGAAAAAAACGCCGAATGGAAAACTATCGCCTTTGATGAAGAAACAGGCGAATTGTGTGCACCACAAGGGTCGATGGGGTTTCGTTGGGATGGTAGTCAGAAATGGAATCTAGAACCTAGGGCAGGGCAAGATGCTCATGACATTAAAATGAAACTTAGCCTTGCAGATATGCATGATGAGTTGGTGAATGTAGGGTTCCCGTATTTTGGTGGTTTAGAAAGTGAACATTTCCAAAGCGTTGAACTGAAAGACGTCTTACTGCACAAATTACCCGCGAAACGTATTCAGCTGTCCGATGGTCGTGAGTCTTTGGTGACCAGTGTCTATGATTTGATGCTTGCTAACTATGGTATCGACCGCGGGTTTGGTGATGAAAACTGTGCGGTTGATTACGATGATATGAAAGCCTATTCACCTGCTTGGGCGGAAAAAGTCACCGGTGTTAGCCGCCAAAACATTATTCGTATTGCCCGTGAATTTGCAGATACTGCTGAGAAAACCCATGGCCGTGCGATGGTGATTGTGGGGGCAGGGATTAACCATTGGTATCACATGGATATGACCTACCGTGCGATTATCAACATGTTGATCTTCTGTGGTTGTGTTGGGCAAAGCGGCGGCGGCTGGTCACATTATGTTGGGCAGGAAAAATTACGTCCACAAACAGGTTGGTTGCCATTAGCATTTGGACTTGATTGGCAGCGTCCACCACGCCATATGAACAGCACGTCATTTTTCTATAATCACTCAAGCCAATGGCGCTATGAAACGGTAAGTACTGAGGAATTATTATCGCCTTTAGCAGATAAAAAAGCCTTTAATGGTAGCTTGGTGGATATGAACGTACGTGCCGAACGTATGGGCTGGCTACCCTCAGCACCCCAGTTGAATGTGAACCCACTGAAGATTGCCAAACAAGCACAAGAAGCGGGGCTTTCTCCCGTTGATTTTACTGTTAACCAGTTGAAAGAAGGAAAGATCCGCTTTGCTTCGGAACAACCGGATGACTCACAAAATTTCCCTCGCAACTTGTTTATTTGGCGCTCTAACTTACTTGGTTCTGCTGGGAAAGGTCATGAATATTTATTGAAATATTTATTGGGAACTGAAAACGGTATTCAAGGCAAAGACTTAGGTCAACAAGGTGGCGTAAAACCACAAGAAGTTGAATGGCAAGATAAAGCTGCTGAAGGAAAAGTTGACCTTGTTGTGACATTAGATTTCAGAATGTCGAGTACTTGCTTATTTTCTGATGTCATTCTCCCTACAGCGACGTGGTATGAAAAAGACGATATGAATACATCAGATATGCATCCGTTTATTCATCCGTTGTCAGCTGCTGTTGACCCAGCTTGGGAATCAAAAAGCGATTGGGAAATCTATAAGGGTATTGCTAAAGCCTTCTCGGTGGTTAGTGAGGGGCATTTAGGTCAGGAAATCGATGTGGTGACTCTGCCTATTCAGCACGATAGTGCGGCAGAAATGGCCCAAGCTTTGGATGTTAAAGATTGGAAAAAAGGCCAGTGTGACCTGATCCCAGGTAAAACAGCACCGCATATTATGTGTGTTGAACGTGATTATCCAAGTACTTATGCACGTTTTACCTCTCTTGGCCCACTCATGGATAAATTGGGTAATGGGGGTAAAGGCATCAATTGGAATACACAAGATGAAATTGATTTCCTGAAAAAATTAAATAAAACCCAGCCAGAAGGTGCAAATCAAGGCCGCCCTAAAATTGAAACGGCAATTGATGCCGCAGAGGTCATTCTAACCTTAGCGCCGGAAACCAATGGGCAAGTTGCAGTGAAAGCGTGGGATGCGTTAGGTAAGGTGACTGGGCGTGACCACACCCATTTAGCGCGTTATAAAGAAGATGAAAAAATCCGTTTTCGCGATATTGTTGCACAACCACGTAAAATTATTTCCAGCCCCACATGGTCAGGCTTAGAAGATGAACATGTGTCTTACAATGCTTGCTATACCAATGTTCATGAAATGATCCCTTGGCGTACGCTAAGTGGTCGCCAACAACTTTATCAAGACCATGAATGGATGCGTGCTTTCGGGGAAAGCCTCGTCGTGTATCGCCCACCAATTGATACGCGGGCGGCTCAGCCATTAATGGGCAAAAAGC
The DNA here is from genome assembly GCF_036662595.1 of Escherichia sp. Lx600-2. Taxonomy (NCBI): domain Bacteria; kingdom Pseudomonadati; phylum Pseudomonadota; class Gammaproteobacteria; order Enterobacterales; family Enterobacteriaceae; genus Escherichia; species Escherichia sp. Lx600-2. The sequence continues at coordinate 4,877 of NZ_JAYQWM010000133.1, forward strand.
CTAATGGCTTCCCTGAAAAAGCACTGAATTTCTTAACTCCGCACCAAAAATGGGGTATCCACTCAACTTATAGTGACAATTTATTGATGTTGACATTAGGGCGTGGTGGGCCAGTGGTTTGGCTTAGCGAAGAAGATGCCCGCGAACTGGGTGTTGAAGATAACGATTGGATTGAAGCGTTTAACAGTAATGGTGCATTAACCGCCAAAGCGATCGTTAGCCAACGTATTCCTGATGGCATGATCATGATGTATCACGCCCAAGAACGGTTGATCAACTTACCCGGGTCTGAAATTACGGCTCAACGTGGCGGAATTCATAACTCTGTCACGCGTGTTTGCCCGAAACCGACCCATATGATCGGCGGCTATGCGCACCTTGCTTATAGCTTTAATTACTACGGAACCGTGGGTTCTAATCGTGATGAATTTGTGGTTGTTCGTAAAATGAAACAGGTTGACTGGCTGGATGGTGAAGGTGATGACTACCAGCAGACCTTGAGCGGAAAGGAGAAAGCATAATGAAAATTCGTTCTCAAGTCGGCATGGTATTAAACCTTGATAAGTGTATTGGTTGTCACACTTGTTCAGTGACCTGTAAAAACGTGTGGACCAGCCGCGAAGGTGTTGAATACGCTTGGTTTAATAATGTCGAAACTAAACCGGGTATTGGTTATCCCCATAATTGGGAAGATCAGGACAAATGGAAAGGCGGTTGGATCCGTACTATCAAAGGTAAATTAGTGCCGCGAATGGGTAACAAAGTTGGGGTTTTATCCAAAATTTTTGCCAATCCCGATGTCCCTGCATTAGATGATTATTATGAGCCATTTGATTATGACTATGGCCATTTAAAAAATGCCAAAGAAGGTAAACATGTGCCAACGGCACGTCCGCGCTCTTTGATCACGGGCGAGCGAATGAGCAATGTAAAAATGGGCCCCAATTGGGAGGATGATCTGGGAGGCGAGTTTTCTAAACGTGCACAAGATAAAAACTTTGAGCACATTCAGAAGGAAATGTATGGGCAGTTTGAAAATACCTTCATGATGTATTTACCTCGTCTTTGTGAACACTGTTTGAACCCTACTTGTGTGGCCACGTGCCCAAGCGGTGCCATTTATAAGCGTTCTGAGGATGGCATTGTACTGATTGATCAAGATAAATGCCGCGGCTGGCGTATGTGTTTAACCGGTTGCCCATATAAAAAAATCTATTTCAATTGGAAAAGCGGTAAGTCAGAAAAATGTATTTTTTGTTATCCACGCATTGAGTCTGGGATGCCAACTGTTTGCTCTGAAACCTGTGTTGGTCGCATCCGTTATTTAGGCGTTTTGTTATATGACGCAGATAAAATTGAGTCAGCAGCTAGTGTGGAAAAAGAGACCGATCTTTATCAAAGCCAGTTGGATGTTTTCTTAGATCCCCATGATCCGCAAGTGATTGCTGAGGCTGAAAAACAAGGGATACCATTGAGCGTGATTGAAGCTGCACAAAAATCCCCAGTGTACAAAATGGCAATGGAATGGAAGTTGGCACTGCCATTACACCCTGAATATCGTACATTGCCGATGGTTTGGTATGTGCCGCCTTTGTCACCCATTCAATCTGTTGCAGATTCAGGGCTATTGGCAAGTAATGGGGTATTACCCGATGTAGAAAGCTTGCGCATTCCTGTGCAGTACCTTGCCAATTTATTAACGGCGGGGGACACCGAGCCGGTATTATTAGCACTGAAACGGATGTTGGCGATGCGCCATTATAAACGTGCAGAAACCGTTGAAAACCAATGTGATACTAGTGCACTAGAGCAAGTGGGTTTAACTGAATCACAGGCTCAAGAAATGTACCGTTATTTGGCGATTGCGAATTATGAAGACCGTTTTGTGATCCCATCTAGTCACCGTGAATTAGCACGTGAAGCTTTCCCTGAAGCTAAAGCTTGTGGTTTTAGCTTTGGTGACGGTTGCCATGGTAGTGATAGCAAAACAAATCTGTTTAACAGTAAACGTATTGATGCCATTGATATCACACCAAAAACAACACAGGAGAAAGCACTATGATGACGTTAAAAGTGATTTCTCGTTTATTAGAATACCCTTCAGAGGCGCTTTGGTTACATCGTGATGAACTGATTGAGGCATTAGAACAAGC
>NZ_JAYQWM010000134.1:0-6940 GCF_036662595.1 Escherichia sp. Lx600-2
GATGGATTCTGGGTAAGCTGCGCTGGTATTGTTGATTGAAATAGATGGTAGCATGATTTTATTCCATGTTGATTGATTTGTTACAAATATATATTACCTAATAAAATAGACTATCAAATAACGCTCATTTATTTAGAACCTATCTTTAATTTGCGTGTATAAGCGCACAATAGCCAGGGTGGTTTGAGTATCCTGGAAATTCAAAAAAGTAAACTCTTTGAGAAGGACGAGCAGAACGCCTGAAAATATGCCTTTCCCTTCATGTTTGTCTGTGGATACCACTTACTGATTTGAAAGGGCAAGCTGCCATCAGGCTGTTTGCAAAACTCAGGAGGCAAGCAATGAGGAAACTACTTTCGGTGAAGTGGGGGAGTTAAAGCCACCTGCTATGCAGGTGACTTTAACTAAGCTAGCGTGTTATCAGAACGCGTAGTTAAAGTTAGTACCGAACAGCCAGGCTTTACCTTCAGACTCGAACTGGTATGGGCCTTCGTTAATTTTCACGCTCTGACCGTGCATATAAGAAACACCAACGTCGACTGAAGCATCTTTATTAAATGCGTAAGTCGTACCTGCACTCAGCCAGAAACGGTCCTGGTCCGGAATGGAGATAGAACGATTCTGTGCCGGAACTGGGCTGTCATCAAAGGCGATACCGGTACGGAAGGTCCAGTTATCATCGTAGTAATAAGTGGTACCCAACGCGATGCGGTAAGCATCTTTAAAGCCTTCATGTTTCTGGAACAGCGTGTCGCCACTGGTTGAGGTCGCTTTCAGCTGCTGGAACTGACTCCAACTGGTATAAGCAAGGCTATAGTGAATCGCCCACTGCGGATCAACACGGTTATAACCCGACACTTCCCACATTTCAGGCAGGTTCAGCGTCAGATAACCTGACTGCGTTGCGCCACCTGTCGCAGTAGGAATTGGCAAGCCGTAGTTATTAAACGCACGATTAAGATCGCTGCTGTAGTTACCTTTGAAGTCAATTTTCACTTCAGAACGGTAGGTCAGTGCATAGCGGTTATTTTTATCCAGTTCATACAGGATACCGGCGTTCCAGCCAAAGCCCCACTGGTTACCGTTCAGATGAGCGATTTTGGTATTACTGTCGATACCGTTGGCGGTAGCTGCCAATGCTTGCCCTTGCTGAGTTTGTCCAGCAGGAGATTGCATAATCTGACCAGCAACCAGCTGCCCCAGATCGCCTGCGAAACGTTCAATTTTCGCGCGAGCGTAGACGGCGTTGAAACCAAGACCAAAGCTCCATGCATTATTTAAGCGATACGCACCGCTTAAGTTCAGGTTCATGGTTTCAAGGTCGGTTGTACCCCCGACAGAGCCGCCTGCATAAGTATCGTTAAACTCTGTTGCCAGGCCATAGTTAGAGGTAATAGAAGCGCCCCAACCAAATTGGTCGTTAATCGGTGCAACAAAGTGCATGTTCGGAACCCATGCCGTAGGCGCGATGTTATCGGCTTTCAGGCTACGACCAGATGGAGATGTTCCGCTGATATTTACATCCGGGTCAATATAAACCGCACCCGCAGAAAATGTCGGGCGGTCAAACATAGTAATCAATGCGGGGTTACGGCTGACGTTACCTGCATCATCGGCAATTGCGCCTTCCCCTGAATAAGCCCGGCCCAGGCCAGAGGAAGAAAATTCGTTTAACTGAAAGCCTGCCGACCAGGCCTGGGTGGAGATAAGTGCCACTGCGACTGCGAGAGCAGACTTTGTAAACAGGGTTTTCTGGCTCATGACCATAACCTCAATGATTTATTTTTATACAAACTATGTTACGTGCTGTAACAGGAGCGCGAAGTGTAGGGTCTGAGGTACATCTTAGAAATCAGACCAGTGGCGAGAGTATAGGTCGGACCAGCTGGAATGTTGCAAGTATGTTTCTATCTTTTTTCAAATATGATCTAAGAAACGCGATCCAGCTGGCAAAATTTGGAGGTGTCGCACTCATGGATTCGGGTGAATTTTGTTTTAGATCATTTTTAAGTGTGATTTCGGTCACTTATCCGATTTTGCAGAATTAACAACTGGAGCAGCACTTTCCGGAAGCGTAAAATATCCACAACGTTTATCTGGCACCTTGGGTGCACATACAGAGGAAATCAACGATGAGTAAATGTAGTGCTGATGAAACCCCGGTTTGCTGCTGTATGGATGTTGGCACCATTATGGACAACTCCGACTGCACCGCGTCTTACAGCCGCGTGTTTGCAAACCGCGCAGAAGCAGAACAAACGCTGGCGGCGCTGACTGAAAAAGCCCGTAGCGTGGAATCCGAACCGTGCAAAATCTCCCCGACTTTCACTGAAGAGTCTGATGGTGTGCGCCTGGATATCGATTTCACTTTTGCCTGCGAAGCTGAAATGCTGATCTTCCAGCTGGGTCTGCGTTAATTCCTCTCGGGTACGTACGCCCCTGTCAATTGCTGGCAGGGGCGTTTTCTTTTCTCTTCTTCTTTTCTCTCTGTGTCATAGCTCCCACTTTCCCTTTTCTCCGCTTGGCTAAATGTAAAAAAATGGTTAAGACTATGATCAGGTCAGACCACTTTATTTACAGGGGAGTGTTATGGGTCAGGTTTTACCGCTGGTTACCCGTCAGGGCGATCGTATCGCCATTGTTAGCGGTTTACGTACGCCTTTTGCCCGCCAGGCGACGGCTTTTCATGGCATTCCCGCGGTTGATTTAGGGATGATGGTGGTAGGCGAACTGCTGGCACGCAGCGAGATCCCCGCCGAAGTGATTGAACAACTGGTCTTTGGTCAGGTCGTACAAATGCCTGAAGCTCCCAACATTGCGCGTGAAATTGTTCTCGGTACTGGAATGAATGTGCATACCGATGCTTACAGCGTCAGCCGCGCTTGCGCTACCAGTTTCCAGGCGGTTGCAAACGTCGCAGAAAGCCTGATGGCGGGGACTATCCGAGCGGGGATTGCCGGTGGGGCAGATTCCTCTTCGGTATTGCCAATTGGCGTCAGTAAAAAACTGGCGCGCGTGCTGGTTGATGTCAACAAAGCCCGCACAATGAGTCAGCGTCTGAAACTCTTCTCTCGCCTGCGTTTGCGCGACTTAATGCCCGTACCACCTGCGGTAGCAGAATATTCTACCGGCTTGCGGATGGGCGACACTGCAGAGCAAATGGCGAAAACCTACGGCATCACTCGTGAACAGCAAGATGCGTTAGCCCACCGTTCGCATCAGCGTGCCGCCCAGGCGTGGTCAGAAGGGAAACTCAAAGAAGAGGTGATGACTGCCTTTATCCCTCCTTATAAACAACTGCTCGCTGAAGACAACAATATTCGCGGTAATTCCTCGCTTGCTGATTACGCAAAGCTGCGTCCGGCGTTTGATCGTAAACACGGAACGGTAACGGCGGCGAACAGTACGCCGCTGACCGATGGCGCAGCGGCGGTGATCCTGATGACTGAATCCCGGACGAAAGAATTAGGGCTGGTACCGCTGGGATATCTGCGCAGCTACGCATTTACCGCTATCGATGTCTGGCAGGACATGTTGCTCGGTCCAGCCTGGTCAACACCGCTGGCGCTGGAGCGTGCCGGTTTGACGATGAGCGATCTGACATTGATCGATATGCACGAAGCTTTTGCAGCTCAGACACTGGCGAATATTCAGTTGCTGGGTAGTGAACGTTTTGCTCGTGAAGCACTGGGGCGTGCACATGCCACTGGCGAAGTGGACGATAGCAAATTTAACGTGCTTGGCGGTTCGATTGCTTACGGGCATCCCTTCGCGGCGACCGGCGCGCGGATGATTACCCAGACATTGCATGAACTTCGCCGTCGCGGCGGTGGATTTGGTTTAGTTACCGCCTGTGCTGCCGGTGGGCTTGGCGCGGCAATGGTTCTGGAGGCGGAATAATGGAAATGACATCAGCGTTTACCCTTAATGTTCGTCTGGACAACATTGCCGTTATCACCATCGACGTACCGGGTGAGAAAATGAATACCCTGAAGGCGGAGTTTGCCTCGCAGGTGCGCGCCATTATTAAGCAACTCCGTGAAAACAAAGAGTTGCGAGGCGTGGTGTTTGTCTCCGCTAAACCGGACAACTTCATTGCTGGCGCAGACATCAACATGATCGGCAACTGCAAAACGGCGCAAGAAGCGGAAGCTCTGGCGCGGCAGGGCCAACAGTTGATGGCGGAGATTCATGCTTTGCCCATTCCGGTTATCGCGGCTATTCATGGCGCTTGCCTGGGTGGTGGGCTGGAGTTGGCGCTGGCGTGCCACGGTCGCATTTGTACTGACGATCCTAAAACGGTGCTCGGTTTGCCTGAAGTACAACTTGGATTGTTACCCGGTTCAGGCGGCACCCAGCGTTTACCGCGTCTGATAGGCGTCAGCACAGCATTAGAGATGATCCTCACCGGAAAACAACTTCGGGCGAAACAGGCATTAAAGCTGGGGCTGGTGGATGACGTTGTTCCGCACTCCATTCTGCTGGAAGCCGCTGTTGAGCTGGCAAAGCAGGATCGTCCATCTTCCCGCCCTCTACCTGTACGCGAGCGTATTCTGGCGGGGCCGTTAGGTCGTGCGCTGCTGTTCAAAATGGTCGGCAAGAAAACAGAACACAAAACTCAAGGCAATTATCCGGCGACAGAACGCATCCTGGAGGTTGTTGAAACGGGATTAGCGCAGGGCACCAGCAGTGGCTATGACGCTGAAGCACGGGCGTTTGGCGAACTGGCGATGACGCCACAATCGCAAGCTTTGCGTAGTCTCTTTTTTGCCAGTACGGAAGTGAAGAAAGATCCCGGCAGTGATGCGCCGCCTGCGCCATTAAACAGCGTGGGGATTTTAGGTGGTGGCTTGATGGGCGGCGGTATTGCTTATGTCACTGCTTGTAAAGCGGGGATTCCGGTCAGAATTAAAGATATCAACCCGCAGGGCATAAATCATGCGCTGAAGTACAGTTGGGATCAGCTGGAGGGCAAAGTTCGCCGTCGTCATCTCAAAGCCAGCGAACGTGACAAACAGCTGGCATTAATCTCCGGAACGACGGACTATCGCGGCTTTACCCATCGCGATCTGATTATTGAAGCGGTGTTTGAAAATCTCGAATTGAAACAACAGATGGTGGCGGAAGTTGAGCAAAACTGCGCCGCTCATACCATCTTTGCTTCGAATACTTCATCTTTACCGATTGGTGATATCGCCGCTCACGCCGCGCGACCTGAGCAGGTTATTGGCCTGCATTACTTCAGCCCGGTGGAAAAAATGCCGCTGGTGGAGATTATTCCTCATGCGGGTACATCGGCGCAAACCATCGCCACTACGGTAAAACTGGCGAAAAAACAGGGCAAAACGCCAATCGTCGTGCGTGACAAAGCCGGGTTTTACGTCAATCGCATCTTAGCGCCTTACATTAATGAAGCTATCCGCATGCTGACCGAAGGTGAACGGGTAGAGCACATTGATGCCGCGCTAGTGAAATTTGGTTTTCCGGTAGGTCCAATCCAACTTTTGGATGAGGTAGGAATCGACACCGGGACTAAAATTATTCCTGTACTGGAAGCCGCTTATGGAGAACGTTTTAGCGCGCCTGCAAATGTTGTTTCTTCAATTTTGAACGACGATCGCAAAGGCAGAAAAAATGGTCGAGGTTTCTATCTTTATGGTCAGAAAGGGCGTAAAAGCAAAAAACAGGTCGATCCTGCCATTTACCCGCTCATTGGCGCACAAGGGCAGGGGCGACTCTCCGCACCGCAGGTTGCTGAACGGTGTGTGATGTTGATGCTGAATGAAGCAGTACGTTGTGTTGATGAGCAGGTTATCCGTAGCGTGCGTGACGGGGATATTGGTGCGGTATTTGGCATTGGTTTTCCGCCATTTCTCGGTGGACCGTTTCGCTATATCGATTCTCTCGGCGCGGGCGAAGTGGTTGCAATAATGCAACGACTGGCCACGCAGTATGGTTCACGTTTTACCCCTTGCGAGCGTTTAGTCGAGATGGGGGCGCGTGGGGAAAGTTTTTGGAAAACAAGTGCAACTGACCCTCATTAAAAGGGTCAAAGCTATATGAATCCGCGCTGAATGGCGGATTGTTGGTTAAAATGTAAACGCATATTGACTATACTTACGCCATTGAGGTAAAAAACAGCGTTTCATTCGGTGAATGGATAAGGCACAATGCCGGCCACCGTTTTCTTTCTCTGGTTTCAGATGAAAGAAAACGGGCGAATCTGGTTAACAAAAGCGGTGCAATATGCAAGTTTTTATCATGCGTCACGGCGACGCAGCCCTCGATGCCGCCAGTGATTCGGTTCGTCCTCTGACCACTAACGGTTGTGACGAATCTCGCCTGATGGCGAACTGGCTGAAAGGTCAAAAAGTGGAAATCGAACGCGTTCTGGTGAGCCCGTTCCTGCGAGCCGAGCAAACATTGGAGGAAGTAGGGGACTGTCTGAACCTGCCTTCCAGTGCAGAAGTTCTGCCGGAGTTAACGCCCTGCGGCGATGTTGGTCTGGTCAGTGCCTATTTGCAGGCGTTGACCAATGAAGGTGTTGCTTCGGTGTTGGTTATCTCCCACTTACCGTTAGTTGGGTATCTGGTCGCCGAGTTATGTCCGGGCGAAACGCCGCCTATGTTTACCACCTCGGCCATTGCCAGCGTAACGCTTGATGAAAGCGGAAAAGGCGAGTTCAACTGGCAGATGAGCCCATGTAATTTGAAGATGGCGAAAGCTATCTGATTCGTTTGAAAAAATGCCCGATGTACAGCTTACATCGGGCATTTGTCTTTTTGCAATAGAAGATATTCACTCAAAACCTTTCACGGAGTTGATACGCTTCGATACAGAATTCATCGCACTTTTTCCTCTGCTTCCCTATTAATTTCTGACGAAATGAGACTAAGTTGTAATATATTCTTACAAATTATAAAACTAATAGAACAGTTAA
>NZ_JAYQWM010000135.1:0-6935 GCF_036662595.1 Escherichia sp. Lx600-2
TGAATGGGTTCATGTGCAGCTCCATCAGCAAAAGGGGATGATAAGTTTATCACCACCGACTATTTGCAACAGTGCCGTTTCCTGAATGCTGACATATCGCCGTGTTGAAGTAGACGTCAATCTTCTCGCCGGTATAGGCCCGGTAACCTGCCTCCAGTAGTTCCTTTTCCACGACATTACCTCGCATTTTTATTGTCTGAGTCTAATCATAGACCGATGCGAGGCTGAGGGAAGTGGCGGGTAGCAGAAATATCACTCGGGCCTTTTCTGTAACAATGGCTCCCGCTCCGGCGGCAAATATTCCAGCATTGCAGGCGTCGGCGGCGGCAGGCGGTTATCGGCGATGTGCTTGTCCACATCGATATGACTGATTTCGCCATTCTCATGGTGATGGACCGTCAGCACCCTCGCTTTGTTCAACTCTGTAACCAGTTCACGGGTAATACGTAAACTTTCCGCCAGCTCATGGTCTTCCAGTCCTGGTCTGCGACTGCGACGCTCCACCCGAAAACGAAACTGGTTGTATTTCGCCCAGCCGATCAGCACCAGTCCGTTGACCAGCGCGACAAGGATGTAAAACGTGACCGTATCCAGCGTGGTGAAAAAGGGACGCACGCCCATATACGGTGAATGCGCCAGGGCCGTAATCAGCCCTTTGTAGATTAAGTATAAAAATCCAACCCAGGCAAAAATCGTTAACAGAACGTCAATGATGCGCGGCAGCAGACGCCGCTCCGTAAAGATCAGCGGCTGACTCATGATTCGATCCTCCCTATTCCACGGTCAGGACTCACCCAGCGCGCCCTGCCGCGTTTGCGTTTGAGCATCACTTTCGGGAATGACACCAACGTGGTAAACAGGCTCAACAGCCAGTACACCACCGGGAACCAGATTATCCAGAACAATGAGGCGCCAATGCCTTTTTCATAGCGTCGTTCAATCATCAGGCTTATCGCAAACTGTATTAAGCAGACCACGCCGAGAATAAGTCCGGTAAAGGCTGGCGGGAACAGATGTTGAACATACAGCGAGTCCGGCATCGGGATCATCAGTCCCAGCAGGAACAGCACGATACTGATCGCATAGGCAAATGCCCACGTGGTAGAAAAGCAGAACTCGAAAAATAGCGGCCACATGCGGCGGAACTCCCACGACCACAGACGGCGCATGTTAACAATAAACACCTCCGCCCCGCCTTGCGCCCAGCGCAGGCGCTGCTTCCACAGCCCTCTTAACGTTTCAGGCATCAGGATCCAGCACAGCGCGCGCGGCTCAAAGAATATCGACCAATGGCGCAATTGCAGCTTCCAACTGATATCGATGTCTTCGGTGATCATGTCCGGGCTCCAGTACCCCACCTCGGCCAGCGCGCGACGACGAAACGCCGCAACTACGCCAGAGACGCTAAAGATCTGACCATAGACTCGTTGAGTACGCTTAATTAAGCCGATAATGGAAGAGAACTCACCGACCTGCACACGACCGATTAGCGTGGAACGGGTGCGAATACGCGGGTTGCCGGTTACCGCCCCAACGCGTGGGAACTGGATCAGCGGAGCGACCAGATACGCCACGGCATCGCGATCCAGTAACGCATCGCCATCAATACACACCAGGTAATCGCTGCGCGCAGCGGCCGCGCCCGTTTTGAGCGCCAGCGCTTTGCCCTGGTTTTCAGCCAGATGAATGACGCGCAGGCTGGGGTACTCAATCGCCAACTGTTCCAGAACATCGTGCGTATCGTCCGTTGAACCGTCGTTAATGGCAATCACTTCGATATTCTTGTAGCGCTGTGCCATCGCAGCGCCGATGGTTTCCCGCGCGTTGATCCCTTCGTTAAAGCAGGGGATCAAAATGGAAACCAGCGGATTTCCCTCCAGCGTCGGTGGCGGTGTATCGTCTCCCCATTTCCAGTGACGCTCACGATAAAACCAGAAATAGACCCCGCCGCTTATCCATAATGCAGACATGAATAAAGGCCAGAAGAAGACGAAGTTCAACATGACTTCACCTGTAAAGATGACAGCCACGCCAAACGGCAGGCTGAACATCAGGCAAAGTATCAGGAAAGCAATAATGCGATCGGTCATTTTTGCGGGTACCAGTATGAGGAGAACGTCGAGCGAATCTCTGACATCTCAGGTTTGTCGCTGATGAAATCATCCGGATAATAGCCGTAGTTACCTGCACCACTTAGTTTCAGTTGGCGCATCCATTCGGCTATTTGTTTTCCACTGATTTCTGCCTCGTCCCCGGATTTACGCCAATCTCGTGCCTGCAGTTCAAACACGGTTTTGTCCAGCGCGCCGGGCGTTTGTGCAACGGCATTGACTAATCTGTCGAGCCAGGCATTGGCATCATTAGCCGGGATCTGCTCCATGAATGGCATCGCCATGGGTGCCGTCCAGTCATAGGTATTGAGGAAATCATTCAGGTTTTGCGCAAACCAGGCTTCGCTTTCAGGCTCCAGTACCGGCATGGCGTATATATTGCGGGCAGTTTGCACCTGCGGACCGCGAATATTGCGTACCGATTGCGTCAGTTGCTTAGTAAAGTCGATCAGCATCTTACTTTTCAGGCGCGTCCAGCGTTCGAAGGTTTGAGGGTTGCTACGGATTTGCTCAATACTTCCCGGAAGCCCTGCGGCGCGGTAGGCGGCTAACGCCTCCGGTGACGCATCTTCAAAGTCCGTCAGGAAAGCATCGTCGTGGAACAAAATCCCTTTGAAGCTGGCATGCTTCGCCAGGTCTTCATAGATTTCAGTGATACGTTTACGCGCTTCGCTGTCCCAGGGAGACAGACGCACATAGTTCTCGTGATTGATCGCAGTGCGTCCTGTTTTCGGATCCCATGCCGTCACGCGTGGAATGGAAGCATCGAGGTCGAAAGCCAGTACCGGCATCCAGGCATATACCGTCACCCCGGCCCGCGTTTGTAACTGCCAGGAGATATAGTTAAAGAGATCGGCACGCATCGGCAGCCAGCGGTTAGGGAAATAGAGTTCGCGAATATTCCCGTCGCCTTTAGGATCGGCGTACGCCTGCAGGAAGACATGAGAAATGCGCATGTCATAAACACGCTGGATCAGCTTGTCGATGTTTCGCTTCTGCTGGGCAGGATCTTTGTCATACACGTAATCCAGATCGACGTGCATCACACGCATCGTTTGTGGTTCACGTACCTGAGCAACCTGACTGGCAAAGCGCTTGAGAGACGGGTTATCAGAGATCAGTACGCGCGGGATATCATCAAGAAACGCAGCGTTCGCCAGCCCTTCATTGAGCGTAAAGGCCATCTTATAGCCATGTTCTTTGGCCAGCTTTAAGGTGGTGCCGTTAGCCGCACCATAAGGCCACACCCACGCGCGCGGCGATTTCCCGGTTACCGATTTAATCTTATTGGTGATCAGCGAGATATCAGTATTAATGCGACGATTGTACTGTTCGTCGGTTTCGTAAGTCCCTGTTTTCTTATCGAAAAGGCGATTCGCCACCGCAGGTTCTTTGCTTCCTTGCGGGTTCGCCTCAGCGCCGAAATGCGAGTTCCAGGTGTGCGCCCCCACTTCCACCAACGGCGATTTGCCCATTTCCTCGACCATCTTCCAGGTGGCAAATTTATCTCGCGCCGTCATTAAGCCGCCAAAATCGACTTTTTTATTGGCTGGAGAATCAACCCAACTGCCCACTGGAGCCCAGAGCGCAGGCCAGTTGTAGGCTTTCAGCAGCGGCCAGACGCGGGTATAAAAACTGCTGTATCCGTCGTCAAAGGTGAGTAAGACCGCTTTTTCCGGCAACACAATTTTACCGTCATGAGCGTCCAGAATTTGCTGCACGCTAATCGGGTTATAGCCATTATCACGCAACCAGGCCATTTGGTCGCTCAACGCGCTGGTGCGCACGGAGAGGTAGCGCTGGTCGGCGGCGCCATCCTCAACATCATGATAGCCGAGCACCAGGAAGCTGTTTTTCGGCCATGGATGATCTGCCGTCAACGGCGTTCTCTCTGCGGGAGGAACATAGCGAGGCGTTGTATTGTGCGCGCTACTGCACGCGGTAATCATCAACCAGCCAGCGATTAATGCGCTAAGCCACAGGCATCTTTTCAGCATGAACAATCCTTAAAACCTGACATTTAAATCGAAAGCGAGGGAGATATTCCGCTCACGTTTACCGTCATAGGGGCGTTTATCCCAAACCAGCATCACCCCGCCATCTACGACGTTGTTCCATTTGAGCCGTTGTCCATATCCCACCTGAACGATAGCGCCAACGTCTTCACCTTGCTGCCAGTAGCCACCCACTCCGGCTATGCCTTGCTGGGTCCACACGGTGTCATAATGGCGGTAAAGAACCTGTTCCGCGCTCAGGCCTGGCACAACGGAAAAATCACTCTTAGGGTTGTAATACGGCACATTCTCTTTAGTGTTGGTGCTCCCACCGATACCCGGGGTAAAGTCCAGCGTAAAGCGCGGCGTGGTCCACATGCGCTCTTTTCCGCTCAGCCCATATTCGATGCGATCGTTACCATCCGAGAAATGTGATGCGGCAAACGACAATTGGTATTCACGTCGTTCGTTTTGATACCAGCGAACAAACAAATCGCCGCTGTTGGCATATACGCCGCTACGCAGCGCGCGCAGTGGCGTGTTGCGCGAAAGACGCTCGGCCGAACCGCCCACGCGCCAGTTATCGTTGAAATCATGCCAGGCGGAAAGACGACCGCCTATTTTCTGCCCATCGCCATAGTTTCGGCCAGACACTTCCATTTCGGCCCAGTAATCACGGGAAGTCCATTCCGCACCAGCCGCCAGATCGCGGCTAATCCCTTTCCCTTCCTCAAACTCGCCGGTTGCGAAGTTGAATCCGGTAAACAGTCGCCAGTTGTCATTAATTGGCGGGCTGTAAATGGCCGTGTTGATGTTGAAATCATTCTTACCGCTGACCGGGCTATCGGACGAGATCCCCTGCGTGCCGCTAATACGTACTTCCGACATTTTATGCACATCACGCATGCGTGCGAGGCGCAGCGTCGCTTCATCATCCGGACTGCGAGCAATAACGTCATCCGTCAGTTCATCGGCCTGCTTCCACTCCTGGAGATCCAGCGCCACATAGGCCTGCTGACGCTCCAGTTCCAGGTTACTGGGCTCAATCACTTCCGCCAGTTTAAGCTCTTTCTCCGCCGCATGCGGCAGTCCACGGGCTTCAAGAACAGAAGCATAGGATATGCGCAGCCCTTGGTTACCCGAGCCTGTTCGCGCCAGATGCTCTGCGAGTTTTTCTGCCTCCGGCAGTTCATTGGCAGCGATATGATATTGCGTCAGCAGCGACTGTCCCAGCAGCCAGTTATCGTTTGGCTGCGGCGTTGGCGAACCATAGATGCGTCGCAGATATGGGCTGTCTTTAATTAACGCATCGACCTGTTTTTTAGCTGCATCAAAGTTTTCATTATCGATGTGCGCGTAGAACAGATCCTGTTGATCCTCAGGACCGAGCGGCGTAACCGGAATCGGTCCGTTCGGATAGTAGATGCTCATCAGCATCGCTTCGGTTTTTTCCGGCTGCCGTTCGCTTAACCATGCCGATGCTACCCAGCGTTTTGCGTAGTTTGGCACCTCGCCGCTCGCAGACAGCGATTCGTATTCACTAATCACTTCAGAAGTGCGTTTACGGACCAGCAAGGCGCCCATGCGGTCAATTCTGGCCCGACGGACATCATTCTGCGCAGAAGGCTCATCTTTCCAGGCAGTCAGCAACTGGTCATAACGGGCTAGCGCTTTATCAGCCACGATAAAACGCTCTTCTTCATTACGCGCAGAGGTATAAGAGGAACGTACCATTTCAGCCGCCGCATCAAGCTCAAGGCGACGCTTCACCGGATCGGCAGTTGGTACCACCTCTGCCATATTTAAGGCGGGCCCGGAAACGCGGTTTGCTGACAGCGCAGACAGCAATGTGGATTTTGCATTTT
The DNA here is from genome assembly GCF_036662595.1 of Escherichia sp. Lx600-2. Classification (NCBI taxonomy): domain Bacteria; kingdom Pseudomonadati; phylum Pseudomonadota; class Gammaproteobacteria; order Enterobacterales; family Enterobacteriaceae; genus Escherichia; species Escherichia sp. Lx600-2. The sequence goes on from NZ_JAYQWM010000135.1 coordinate 5,971, forward strand.
TTTTGCCTGGATCGACGTCATCCGCCTGGCTGGCAACTAATAATGCATCCCAGTTTTTTCCCTGCGAATGGTAGACATAGGCAAGTAGCGCATCAGAATCAGCCCCGGGATGCGCCTGCGCCCATTTATTCGCTTCAGTAAGGGCTTGCTGATTGTAGCGAGCATCCGCCAACGTCATTATCCAGCCGGTACGTACATCTACGTTATCAGGCTCTTCCTGTAAAACGCTTTCCCAGATGGCTAAAGAATCATTCCAGTTCTTCTGGTTGCGATATGCTCGTGCAGCGGCGACTTTGCCCCGGGCAGGTACATTCATCTGTCCACGATACTGCTGCCAGATTTCAATTGTGGTTTTATCGTTGTTATCGACCCAACTGGAAACTTGCAGCCAGTCGGCAACCTGATTTGGCGTTAGCGCGCTTTTCTTTCCCTGATCCTCAAGGAAACGTAATAGCGGTGCGCTATTACCTCCCCGCGCTTCAATAACCAAAGCGTCATAATCTGATACCGCCGCAGAGATTGGCATCGGGAAAAGAATGCTTGCCGTAAATAAACAGCTTACAGACTTAAAACGTTTAATGAAGTTGGCATGTCGACGCATACTTAACATATCTGCCCTTATATCTTACATCATAGTGAAAATAATCGTTTTCAATAAGTTACAGTCAATCCCTGACGGTTGCCGACCATGTAAGACGCACTGCCGCTTATTTCGTAATAGGGTTATGAAGCAATTAATTCTTTCGTCTTATTGACTACCCGTGCCTCGTCCTCTAATTATTGGAAAGAAGGCATAAAATCGAGAATTTTATCACTCAGCGTAGTTCGTGGCTATGTAATAAGATAATGCTTAGGCAAAAAAAGGATTTTAGACTAAGTTATTCTAAGGGGCACTGTTGCAAATAGTCGGTGGTGATAAACTTATCATCCCCTTTTGCTGATGGAGCTGCACATGAACCCATTCA
>NZ_JAYQWM010000136.1:0-6783 GCF_036662595.1 Escherichia sp. Lx600-2
CCATCTTAATATTTTACAGATTCACTACTGCAATAAGTTGTAAAAACTCATAAATCATTATACCCCCCATAAAACAATAATTCATATAGTCATCAAGAGTAATTATCACAGAAAATAATGCTGCAACACCGCATTGAATCAGGGTTTTCGAAAAATCCGAAATCACCACTCGGAATTTACTGATTTAATTATTTTAATCCTGTATTACTTTGAAAGACGCATAGGGAATTATGCAGAATCCCCGTAGTCCTTCCCTTTTGGGCCCGTAGTCCTTCCCTTTTGGGATGGATTTTCGAGGAAAGTAAAGGATTTGATATGAACACTCAGCTCACCATTTCTTCATCTCACTATCAACAATTTGCGTCTTTATTCCTCGTTTAATTACGGGTTTTTGATGTGAATAAATCTTTTCTTTTCAGCCAACTGGACATTCGCGAAGAGAGTATTTTTGCAATACATGGAGTAATACAGGATGTATTCAAGTAGTAAAAAAAGGTGCCCAAAAACCAAATTGGTTTTGAATTTTCTTACCGCTGCATTTTTAGCGTCGAGTCCCGTTGCGAATAGTGCAGTTAATAACGCCTATGATGCATTGATTATTGAAGCTCGCAAGGGTAATACTCAGCCAGCTTTAACATGGTTTGCACAAAAGTCTGTACTCAGTAATAACCAGATTGCTGACTGGCTACAGATTGCCTTATGGGCTGGACAAGATAAACAGGTTATTAGCGTTTACAACCGCTACCGTCACCAGCAATTACCCGCGCGCGCTTATGCGGCTGCCGCCATCGCTTATCGTAACATGCAGCAATGGCAAAACTCACTGACACTGTGGCAAAAGACTCTCTCTCTGGAGCCGCAAAATAAAGATTATCAACGGGGACAAATTTTAACCCTGGCAGATGCGGGTCACTATGACACTGCACTGGTTAAACTTCAGCAGATTAAGTCCGGTACACCTGACAAAGCCAATTTACTCGCAGAAGCCTATATCTATAAACTGGCAGGTCGTCATCAAGATGAATTACGGGCAATGACAGAATCATTACCTGAAAATTCCTCTACGCAATATACGGAAGAATACGTACAGGCATTACGTAATAATCAGCTTTCTGCCGCCATTGACGATGCCAATTTAACGCCGGATATCCGCGCTGATATTCATGCCGAATTGGTCAGACTGTCATTTATGCCTACGCGCAGTGAAAGTGAACGCTATGCCATTGCCGATCGCGCCCTCGCCCAATACACCGCATTAGATATTCTGTGGCAAAACAACCCAGACCGAATTGCACAATACCAGCGTATTCAGGTTGACCATCTTGGCGCGTTGTTAACCCGCGAACGCTACAAAGATGTTATTTCTCATTATCAGCATTTACAAAATACAGGGCAATCTGTTCCCCCCTGGGCACAGTATTGGGTTGCTTCCGCTTATCTGCACGATCGTCAACCGGGAAAAGCACAAGCGATGATGACCCAACTGTTCTATCACCAGGCACAACCAAATATTGAATTATCCGAAGAAGAGCGTGCAGATCTCTTTTACAGCCATCTGGAAAGTGAGAATTATAGTGGGGTGTTAATGCTCACTGATCACACCATTACTACAGCATCTCCATACCGTCGGATTATGGGTTCTCCTGTAACGATACCTAATGACAAGTGGCTACAGGGTTATTCGTTCCTTTCAGCGGCTGCGCAATACGGTAATGATTTACCACAAGCTGAAGCAATAACCCGAAATATGAGCAATAACGCACCGGGTAATCAGGGATTACGCATCGACTACGCCAGCGTATTACAGGCTCGTGGTTTACCTCGTGCTGCAGAAACAGAATTAAAAAAAGCCGAACTACTTGAGCCAAGAAATATACTGCTGGAGGTTGAACAGGCCTGGAATGCATTAACATTGCAGGAGTGGAAACAGGCGAAAGTATTAACTGAAGATGTGGTCACCCGCAATCCTGAAGCCCCCGCGGTAAAACGTATACAGCGTGCGCTTGAAGTACATGACATGGCTGAACTACGTATTTCAGGTTCTTCTGGATTGGATTCCGAAGGTCCGGATAATGGCAAACATGATGTGAATTTTACCAGCGTTGTGTACTCACCACCGCTGAATGAAAACTGGCGTGCTTTTGCTGGTTTTGGCTATGCTGATGGTCAATTCAGCGAGGGGAAAGGGATTGTTCGTGACTGGTTAACTGGCCTCGAATGGCGTTCGCGCGACATCTGGCTGGAAGCAGAATTTGCTGGACGTTATTTTAATGGCGAACATAAACCCGGTGCACGTTTATCAGGCTGGTACGATTTTAACGACAACTGGCGACTTGGTGCTGAACTGGAACGCATCTCTCATCGAGTCCCCCTACGGGCAATGAAAAATGGCATAACCGGCAACAGTGCTCAGGCATATTTACGCTGGTATCAGAATGAGCGTCGTCAATACAGCAGTTCATGGGCATTTACTGATTTTTCTGATGGAAACCAACGTCACGAAGTATTTATCAATGGTAGTGAACGGATGTGGTCTTCATCCCGACTGATTATTGATTTTCAGCCCACAATTTATTACGGCCAGAATACAAAAAAAGACACCCCCTATTTTAACCCGGAAAAAACGCTCGATATTGTTCCGGCACTGGAGGCAAGCCATTTATTGTGGCGTAAATACGAGAATAGCTGGCAGCAAATATTTAGCGCAGGCGCTGGTACCTCATGGCAAAAAAATTATGGTACCGATCTAGTTACACAGCTGGGGTATGGGCAACGCGTTGCGTGGAATGACGTAATAGATGCCGGTGCAACGGTACGTTGGGAAAAGCGGCCTTATGACGGCAACAGAGAGCATAATTTATATGTTGAATTTGATATGACATTCAAATTTTAAGGATCATTATGTTACGTAAAGGAATAAGATATCTGTTTTTGTTGATTAGCATTGCTATGCTTTCTGCATGTTTTAATCATCAAAACAATAAGTTTACGCCACCACAAAGTCGAGAATCTTTAAAGGCAGAACATCCGTGGCCACAAAATAACTTTGTAGCCATCTCCTGGCATAATGTTGAAGACGATACTGCTGATCAGCGTTTTATGTCAGTGCGAACTTCTGCGCTTCGTGAACAATTTGCATGGCTTCGTGAAAATGGCTATCACCCCGTCAGCGTTGACCAAATTCGGGAAGCTCACCGTGGGGGAAAACCGCTACCTAATAAAGCGGTTTTACTCTCCTTTGATGATGGATTTCAGAGTTTTTACAGCCGTGTATTCCCTATTCTGCAAGCATTCCAGTGGCCCGCATTATGGGCACCGGTTGGCAGTTGGATAGACACGCCGATGAATCAACAAGTTAAATTTGGCGATGAAATGGTAGACAGAGACTATTTTGCCACCTGGCAACAAGTGCGTGAAATAGGACGTTCGAAGTTGGTTGAAATAGCCTCGCATACCTGGAATTTTCACTACGGTATTGAGGCTAATCCCACTGGCAGCAAATTACCCGCTTTTGTTAATCGCATGTATTTTTCAAATAATGAGCGATACGAAACCGAAGCGGAATATCGCAGCCGCATTCGTCAGGATGCCGTAAAAATGACCGAGAAGTTGAAAACAAATGCTGGCGTAAATGCCCAGGTTTTTGTCTGGCCCTATGGTGCAGCAAACGGTATTGCGATTGAGGAATTAAAAAAACTGGGTTATGACATGTTCTTCACTCTGGAGTCCGGACTGGGAAATACTTCCCAGTTAGATTCTATTCCGCGCGTATTAATCGCCAATAATCCATCACTTAAAGAGTTTGCTCAGCAAATTATTGGTGTGCAGGAAACATCACCAGAGCGAGTTATGCACATCGATCTCGATTATGTTTATGATGCTGACCGCCAACAGCTGGAGCGAAATCTGGATGTGTTGATTCAGCGGGTGAAAGATATGCAAATTTCCAGTGTGTATTTGCAGGCTTTCGCCGACCCAGCAGGTGATGGTCTGGTTAAAGAGGTCTGGTTTCCTAATCGCCTGTTACCCATGAAAGCGGATTTGTTTAACCGTGTTGCATGGCAATTAATGACTCGTGCCGGAGTGGCCGTTTACGCCTGGATGCCGGTATTGAGTTGGGATTTAGATCCCGCATTACCCCGGGTGGAATATTTGCCATTTGATAAGCAAGCATCACAAATTCATCCAGCGCAATACCGTCGTCTCTCCCTTTTCGATGACCGGGTACGTGAACAAATTAGTACCCTTTATGAGGATCTTGCAGGTCATGCGTCTTTTGATGGCATTTTGTTTCATGACGATGCCGTGTTGTCAGATTACGAAGATGCCAGTGCTCCAGCAATAGCTGCTTATAAGAAAGCAGGATTTGCGACGAGTATTCGTGAAATCCGCGAGGATCCTGAGCAATTTAAACGCTGGACGCAATTTAAACGCAAGGCCTTAACAGACTTCACATTAGCGCTAAGCGCCAAAGTCAAGGCTGTTCGCGGCCCACAAATTAAGACTGCGAGAAATATTTTTGCCCTCCCCGTTATGCAGCCAGAAAGTGAAGCATGGTTTGCCCAAAACTATGCCGATTTTCTACAAAGCTATGACTGGACGGCAATCATGGCAATGCCCTATATGGAAGGAGTTGATGAGAAATCTGCTGATCAATGGTTAATACAACTGGTCAATCAGATTAAAAGCATCCCTCAAGCAAAAGATAAATCTATTTTAGAATTACAGGCACAAAACTGGCAGAACAATGGTCAGCATCAGGCTATTTCTTCGCAAAAACTTGCTCACTGGATGAGCCTTTTCCAACTGAATGGAGTGAAAAATTATGGTTATTATCCCGATAACTTCCTGCATAACAAACCTGAAATAGACGTTATTCGTCCTGAGTTTTCCACAGCCTGGTATCCGAAAAATGATTAATCGTATCGTATCGTTTTTTATATTATGTCTGGTGTTATGCATACCCCTATGTGTAGCGTACTTTCATTCTGGCGAATTGATGATGAGGTTCGTTTTCTTCTGGCCATTTTTTATGTCCATTCTGTGGATTGTTGGCGGAGTCTATTTCTGGGCCTATCGTGAACGCCATTGGCCGTGGGGAGAAAACGCACCAGCTCCACAGCTGAAAGATAATCCGTCTATCTCCATTATCATTCCCTGTTTTAATGAGGAGAAAAACGTTGAGGAAACCATACACGCAGCTCTGGCACAGCGTTATGAGAACATTGAAGTTATTGCTGTAAATGACGGTTCAACAGACAAAACCCGTGCGATCCTGGATCAACTGGCTGCGGAAATTCCCCGTCTGCGAGTCATTCATCTGGCGCAAAATCAGGGGAAAGCCATTGCGCTTAAAACCGGAGCAGCCGCGGCGAAAAGCGAATATCTGGTGTGTATCGATGGCGACGCGTTATTAGATCGCGATGCGGCGGTGTATATTGTTGAACCAATGTTATACAACCCTCGCGTGGGTGCTGTAACCGGTAATCCTCGCATACGTACACGTTCAACTCTGATAGGTAAAATTCAGGTTGGCGAGTTTTCCTCAATTATTGGTTTGATCAAACGCACCCAGCGTATCTATGGAAACGTATTTACTGTTTCCGGCGTTATCGCTGCATTTCGTCGCAGTGCCCTGGCTGAAGTGGGTTACTGGAGTGACGATATGATCACCGAAGATATTGATATTAGTTGGAAGCTGCAGTTGAATCAGTGGACAATTTTTTACGAGCCACGGGCGCTGTGCTGGATATTAATGCCGGAAACATTAAAAGGGCTATGGAAACAACGCCTGCGCTGGGCCCAGGGTGGTGCAGAAGTATTCCTCAAAAATATGACCAGATTATGGCGTAAAGAAAACGTACGAATGTGGCCGTTGTTTTTTGAATATTGCCTGACGACAATATGGGCCTTTACCTGTCTTGTTGGTTTCATTATTTACGTGGTCCAGCTTGCAGGTGTACCGTTAAATATTGAATTGACACATATCGCCGAGACACATACTGCAGGAATATTATTATGTGCGTTATGTTTAGTACAATTTATTGTCAGTCTGGTAATTGAGAATCGCTATGAGCATAATCTTGCTTCATCGCTTCTCTGGATTATCTGGTTCCCGGTCATTTTCTGGGTACTGAGTCTTGCAACGACGTTGGTTTCATTTACACAAGTCATGTTGATGCATAGAAAGCAACGCGCCCGTTGGATAAGCCCAGATCGTGGTATTCTGAGAGGTTAATATGAACAATTTAATTATTACGACCCGACAATCGCCAGTACATTTATTGGTTGATTATGTAGCTACGACTATCCTGTGGGCGTTATTTGCTTTGTTTATATTCTTATTCGCCATGGATCTGCTGTCGGGTTATTACTGGCAAAGCGATGCCCGAAGCAGACTTCAGTTCTATTTTTTCGTGGCGGTGACGAATGCCGTCGTGTTAATTATCTGGGCGCTGTACAACAAGCTGCGTTATCAAAAACAGCAGCATCATGCAGCATACCAATACACGCCGCAAGAATATGCAGAGAGCTTAGCAATACCTGATGAACTCTATCAGCAACTGCAAAAAAACCACAGGATGAGCGTACACTTCACTAACCATGGGCAAATAAAAATGGTGGTGTCAGAAAAAGCGCTGGTCCGGACATAACCCCCTCAAAACGGAGCCCGGTACGCCCGGGCTCTGCACCAATAATACGCTTAACTGGGTGATGCTGCCAACTTACTGATTTAGTGTATGATGGTGTTTTTGAGGTGCTCCAGTGGCTTCTGTTTCTATC
>NZ_JAYQWM010000137.1:0-6749 GCF_036662595.1 Escherichia sp. Lx600-2
ATCAGGAGAGTTATCATTTTACGAATACAGGAAAAATCTTGCTACAGCAGGGGTTTTCAGATGGATTACAAATATCCACGAAAACAAAAGGTATTACTATACCTTTGATAATTCATTACTCTTTACTGAGAACATTCAGAACACTACACAAATATTTCCGCACTAAATCATAACGTCCGGTTTCTTCCGTGCCAGAACCGGACTCGCTGGCATGATGAAATATGTGTACCCGGTAACCCCGGTGTGCATCGTTTTTGATTATTCCCGCACACTCGCGCAGAAGGAGTTCCCCGTCGGGCTACGGTCTCTGTTAATACGGGAATACGGCGACGATACAGCGCATGATGTGTCAGGCTTGAATACCTTTATCCTTTAAAAAGGATATCAGTTAAGTTATCCCGTGTAGGGTATAAGCCATTATCAAAGCCACTCTGTAGGGAATGGCTTTTGTGATGGCATCACTTACTCTTTACGCTGCTATCCCACTCATCCCGGAATTTTGATGGGTTATTGAAACCTTCTGCTGACATAACAACTCCTTCAATGTTTGGCTGAAATTAGGATGTCTTTCCATCAGTCCGCCACCACAAAGAATCTTTTTTGCCATAAGGCAGGAGGTTCATCTTTCAGTGGCTGCCGGTGTTATTTCCCCACTTACTGGCTTGGGTTGTTTCGTGGTACTGCCGTTAACTGGTGGCGCACAGATTTAGTTAAATCCGTTCTCGCCTGAACTATCTTTTACATACCCGGATTGTGGGGATGTAAATCACGGTTTCATTATCAAGCCCACCAGTAGATGGGCTTTGTAATGAAGAGTTGTTATGAAAATTGCTCTAAACAAGCATTAATAGCCATCAGAAGTAATCGCTACAGATTTCAATCCCTCAATGTCATCCTTGGACAGGGCGAACCATTCACCGTGCTTTCTCTTTGCGGCAAATTTGCGATGAAGCATGTTTTCAGTTTCTCTTCCACCAGGGATCAGGCACTCAAGCTTCAAGCAGTCTGGTCCAGAGTTGCCAAGCGATTTGATGCGTTGTGGAATGTTGGATGAATACCCAATTTTGGTTAGCCCAGTTTTCTTCGATGACAAAACGTATACCTGAGGAGGTTCTTTTCTCTGGTCTTCCATTACACGTCTCATTGTTGCCATAAGTCCGCCGTGCATCAGCATTTCAACAAAGAACGCTGACCGAACACCTGACGACTTAAGCATGCCAGAAAATTCACTTGCCAATTCCATTAACTCTGCGATGTTTTAAGGAACTTTTTGGCAGTTATCTTCCTTGTATAAGGAAATCATTCTTTGAAGCTTTTCTTCTAATTGGTTCATAGCGTCTTTACCTTTTAGAAAGTGAGCCTGTCTCACAGAAAAGCCGCCCCGAGATGGTCGCCACCATATACGGCAGTTCTCAGGCTCAACTTTCTGAAAGGCTCGGGTGATGTAATATGCGCGTGAGATGCGCTGTGAAATTCAGATGTAAAAAAAGCCCCGCATCGCGAGGCTCATTAAATGGACTTTGTGATTTGCAAAAAAATTATTTCAGGCATTGCGTCCTGATGTATTCCTGCAGGTAGTTAACCTGCGCGGTTATCTTGTCGATTCCACTTCGGAGACGGTAATAATTGAGTTCAGCATCTGCTGTAAGTCCTGGGCTTTCTCCATCGCCCATGCCGCTGGCTCCGGTCGTTGACTTTGCACAGGTGGCGGCGACTTGCAGGCGCTTACGCCCAGCAGAAACATCAGCACGGAGACTTTCGATAGTCGCGTTAGCATCAGCAAGCTCCTTTGTGTATCTTGCGTCGAGTTCTGCTACATCACGTTGACGCTTCCGCATGTCAGCGATGGTGGCGTTCGCCTTCTCCAGTTCACTGGCCTTGTTATCGCGCTGCTCTTTGTAGGCGATTGCGTTATCACGGTAATGATTAACAGCCAATGACAGGCAGACGATGATGCAGATAACCAGAGCGGAGATAATCGCGGTTACTCTGCTCATTGTTTCCCCCACAAACAGACTTCACGCTCAATCTCACGGCGAGTCATCAGTCCTTTCCATTGATTACCGCCAGCGTATGTCCAGCGCCGTAGCTGATCACATGCGCCTTTAATATCACCCTGGTTTATTTTGCGAAGAAGCGTCGATGTTCTGAAATTGCCAGCACCCACGTTGTAGACGAACGAGTAAAGAGCGCCGCGCGTTGTTTCCGGTATATCGACTTTGATGTACCGGTTAATTTGTCTGGCGACAGTGGCAAGGTCTTTATTCAGGAGGGCTTTGCACTCTGCTTCGGTATACGTTTTACCGGGAATGATGTCTTTTCCTGTATGCCCGTAACATACAGTCCATACACCAACTATGTCTTTGTAAGGATTATGTCTCACACCTTCCAGACCATCGTTACCACTTGGGCCAGTGATTAACACAGATGCTATAGCAATAGCCCCGCCACCAATAGCAGCAGCAACAGCTTTTCGTAATGATGGAGGCATTATTCACCTCTCGCAGCCTTGCGCTTATCTTCTTTAATCTTGAAATAAAGGTTTGTCAGGTACGTCAGCAGGCCAAATACCAGGCTACCCAGCACACCTATTGCTGCCCACTGTGAGGGCGTGACTTTATCGAGCAGCTGTAAAAACCAGTACCCGGCACTACCTGCTGAGGTGCCATAGGCGACACCCGTTGTTAACTTATCCATGGATTTCATAACCCCACCTCGCAGACAAAGCGGGTGTAAATTGAGGGAATACTACGAAACGTAACAGACTCGGAGTCAGTGAATAACTCAGGTATTGGGTTATCAGCTAATATCGAGACTCAAAAAATGGAAAAACCCGCTCGACGGCGGGTTTAAGCTGTGTAACGAAGTAACCACTCTTAACAGCATAACCAATTTTTTACGTACGTAAACCACTAAATGATATTTGCGAGAATGCTACCGAGTATTGAAAACACCACTACAAATACATAAGAAAATCTCAACAAATAACCAACAAATAATTTCCAGCGTTATTTTTAGCCAATTTAAATTGAACCTTCAAATTATAGAGCACTTATAAATAACAGCCATTAATATAAATTGGCTAATAGATTTATTTTTATTCAGCCAAGAGCCATGAATAGGATTCGATAGAAAAAAGTTCAGATAAAAATAGAGATCTACTTCACAAATTAAACGAGAAACCAAAACTTACATCTTGAAATAATCACATTGATTAGATGAATATTTATCGCGCAGTGACATCATTTTTTAATAATAGTTCAAAAAAAAGGGCTCACGATGAAAAAATTAACAGTGGCAATTTCTGCTGTAGCTGCATCAGTACTGATGGCGATGTCTGCTCAGGCAGCTGAAATTTATAATAAAGACAGTAACAAGCTGGATCTGTACGGGAAAGTTAATGCTAAGCACTACTTCTCCTCTAATGATGCAGATGATGGTGATACTACTTATGCCCGTCTTGGCTTCAAAGGTGAAACCCAAATCAACGATCAACTGACTGGTTTCGGTCAGTGGGAATATGAATTCAAAGGCAACCGCGCTGAATCTCAAGGTTCCTCCAAAGATAAAACCCGTCTTGCCTTCGCTGGCCTGAAATTCGGTGACTACGGCTCAATCGATTACGGCCGTAACTACGGTGTAGCATACGACATCGGTGCGTGGACTGACGTTCTGCCAGAATTCGGTGGCGATACCTGGACCCAAACAGATGTGTTCATGACTGGTCGCACCACAGGTGTTGCAACTTATCGTAACAACGACTTCTTTGGTCTGGTTGATGGCCTGAACTTTGCAGCTCAGTATCAGGGCAAAAATGACCGAAATGAAGTAACTGAAGCTAATGGCGATGGTTTCGGTTTCTCAACTACTTATGAGTATGAAGGATTCGGCGTGGGTGCAACCTATGCTAAATCTGATCGCACTAATAATCAGGTTATCTACGGTAACAACGGTCTGAATGCTTCTGGTCAAAATGCTGAAGTATGGGCAGCTGGTCTGAAATATGATGCGAACAACATCTATCTGGCCACCACCTATTCTGAAACCCAGAACATGACTGTTTTTGGTAATAACCATATTGCCAACAAAGCACAAAACTTCGAAGCTGTTGCACAATATCAGTTCGACTTCGGCCTGCGTCCATCCGTTGCTTACCTGCATTCTAAAGGAAAAGACTTGGGTGTTTGGGGTGATCAGGACCTGGTTGAATATGTTGATGTAGGTGCAACCTATTACTTCAACAAAAATATGTCCACTTTTGTTGACTACAAAATCAACCTGATTGATAAGAGCGATTTCACGAAAGCATCTGGCGTTGCTACCGATGATATCGTTGCTGTAGGTATGGTTTACCAGTTCTAATTTGATTACTAAAAGATATGTTGTGGGAGGCTTTGCCTCCCCAACATATAAGTGGCTCCCTCAAGCCACTTCCTTTAGAAGCACAACCTTGCTTCTAACTATACAAACCTTCTGTTATATATTACCCTTTATTTTTGGGGGCGCTTCAACGCCCCATTTTTAATAACTTTTAGTAAATAATTGGCGTATTAATTAGAGTTATTAACAACGATATCCATCTCTAACCGGATATCTAATGCCATTAACATCCCTTCAATTATGCCCTCAGCCTTTTGTAACCTTTTCCCGATATAACCATCAGAGCAGCAATGCTTACCTGCCAGTGACATGAATGTCATACCGACTATATAATAATCTACTAATAAATCGTGCAAATCGCTGTTGTTCTTTTTCAGACGGGCCATGCACCCGCAAATGATCATCGCGTCATCGTCACAACATTGCGGGCGAGATTTTACTTTTGAAGGAATTAATCCCTTAAAACCGGCGGCAATGGACGACCAGGTCACATCTTCATGATTATTAGCCGCCCACGCTCCCCAACGCTCAAGAACCATCTGAATATCACGCATCAACTTACTCCACAAAAATCAGACCAGAACGCCAATTACAAGCAAAAATCAACAAAACAGTATTAGTTGATTGTTATCTCTGACTTCATACTCCTGCTCCTGTCAGGGTTTTGGCGTAACTCTTCAGTATTCGGTAATCGGTCAAAACAGAACCGGGGAAACGATATAAGCGCAGATGCCCCCAGCGGTGGCGAAGAAGTTCTGCCATATAAAACTCAAACATCATTCATTCCCCATTTCGGTGATGGTCAGTTCCAGCCTCCCACCTTTGGTAACAGGCATCTTCACAACGCGGTAATCAACGACCTGAGCATCATCCAGCCAGAAACCTGCTTTAGTGAGTGCGTCAAAAGCGGCTTTTTGCAGATTATCCAGGTCACGGCGACGGCGATCCGGCATGTGGCACTCAATGCGGATTTTCACAGGCATAGCCAGGCCGATATCCAGCATTGCGTTTTTAATGATTCGGGCGACGTTATCGCGGTATGCCTGCCCCTCTGCGCTGATGTGCGTGCGCCCGCGATTATGGCGGTAATAGCGATTATTGCTCGGAGGCCAGGGTAATGTGATGCTGTAGGTATTCACGCCTTAATAACCCCCTCTTTCAGCCAGATAACCTGTGTTCTCGCCATATCTTCCAGCGCGCATTCTTTTGCATACTCAGCATCGACAAAATGTGTGCGGCGGTCGATTTCGTCGTGACAGGCAGAACATGCAATGGTGGCAATCAGGTCTGGCGGTTTGATACCGGTACCGCACAATCCAGCCAGCCGGATATGTGCCAGTACAGACGTCTCAGAATTGCCATTACATACGCCAGGGATTCTTACCTGGCATTCCCGACCACGCGCTGCTTTTCTCAAATCAGCCATGATTCCTCCTTGCTGCCAGTCGCAACCATTTTTTATCAACCAGGCTGGCGGTATACCCTAGCAGTGTTGGTATTTCGGATGGCTTCAGCTCAGGCTTACGCTTACGACGATTTGGTACTCTGTAGATGTGTCCGTTCATGACCCGAATAAGCGGTGTAGTCATTACGCCTCCTGCTTGTCGCGCAGCAGCTGGAACTCGCAGCTCTGCGGAATAGTCAGGCGGCAGCCAATATTCATCGCCCAGGCTTCAACCTTACACAGGAAGACATACATCTCTCCGGTATCAAGATCGGAGGTATGGCGTAACGACTGGATCGTAGTGACTTCGCCGGTTACGACATCAACCAGGTCCTTGGTTTCATAACCGAGGTATGTGTGTTTGAGAGCATCTTTTACCCATGCTGCAGTAGCGAACGATTCCCCCCTGCTGATGAGGTACTCACTGATTTCGCTGTACCACATGTGGCTGAGTGCATTCTGGGAAAGACTGCGTCTTTCGCGCCACGGTTTAAGCACCATGCGAAAGCATTTGCCGTCCTCCAGATAAGGCTGGATCTGCTGACCGATAGCGGTGAAGTTACCGCGATGTAATTTGATGCCGTCTTGTGGGAGGTTCACGCTTCACCTCCGCAGAGGTCAAACGCTGGATGCAAAAAATCGCAGGTGCATTTCTGCATCTGTGAAGGGAGAAGAGAGTTTAGATTGTATGTGCGCATAAACGTCCCCGTTTAGCGCAGAAGTCACCGGAGTTGTTCAGGCTCCGATGACATGATTATGGCGAGTTGATTATGGAAAATCAAATTAGTACAAATCACCACTGAAGCGTAAATTTTCCAGTTTGTTACGGTGAAAATTGATTTGCTGTGCGGGTGATGCTGCCAACTTACTGATTTAGTGTATGATGGTGTTTTTGAGGTGCTCCAGTGGCTTCTGTTTCTATCAG
>NZ_JAYQWM010000138.1:0-6559 GCF_036662595.1 Escherichia sp. Lx600-2
GGCGTCTAAACATTCATTGACACTTGAGGGGCAGTTAAGTACGAAGACTTTGAATTTAGCCTAGAGCGGAAAGTGCTAGGAAAGCTGTGTTTTTCTGTGTCGTGATATTGAGTAAAGCCAATACACATAAATTGCTGTAAGGCCGCTATTTTAGCGCTATTCAGTCGCTATAAGTACGCTGTCATACCGCTATAAGTGTCTGACTTATCAGGTAAACATGGTTTACACAGGAATAAACAGTTAAATGCAGAGAAATGCACAAGGGCATGCATAACTTTCCGTGATAAAACCAAAGTTGAAATGCGGGCAGGATGTGTGAAGTAGGCACACCATGCAAGCATGGCGAAGCCTCTTCACTTTGGACTTATTCGCACCTTCGGAGCTCAACGTTAATCCTGCCCTGCGGGGCCAGAGATAGGAGGCAAAGCATGGGGAACAGCACGAACAAGATCACTCGAAAAAATAGCCCACCGATTAAGGTTTACTGTTTGCCAGAGGAGCGTGAGTTGATCGAATCGCTGTCTGTGCAAGCAGGTCTTAGTACTTCTACTTATCTACGTGAAGTCGGCCAAGGTTATCGCATTCAAGGTATTACCGATGTAGAACAGGTACGCGAACTGGTAAGAGTGAATGGTGACTTAGGGCGTTTGGGTGGTTTGCTTAAGTTGTGGCTTAGTAATGATGCCAAGGTAGCGAATGTGGGAGTCAATACAATCTTAGCGGTGCTTAATCGTATTGAAGCGACACAAGATCAAATGAGCTCGCTTATGGAATCCATTCTTCGCCCGAGGGCCGATCAATGATAGTCAAGCACGTACCGATGCGTTCGCAAGGTAAATCTGACTTTGCGGGCTTGGTGAATTACATCACCGATCACCAGAGCAAAGAGCATCGACTTGGTAACGTTCGTTTAAATAACTGTGAAGCGAAAACCGTGCGCGATGCGATCAGCGAAGTGTTAGCAACTCAATTCGCGAACACCCGAGCGAAGAGTGATAAAACCTATCATCTAATCGTGAGCTTCCCAAGTGGCGAACAGTTAGAAGCAAATACCTTGGCCGCGATAGAAGAGCGCATTTGCCAAGGCTTAGGTTATGGAGAACATCAGAGTGTCAGCGCTGTGCACAACGATACGGACAATCAACATATCCATATCGCGATCAATAAAATCCATCCCACGCGAAATACAATCCATGAGCCTTATTACCCACATAAAAAGCTAGCGGAAATGTGCGAGGCCATCGAGCAGGATTTTGGTTTGCAGCCGGATAATCACATACCGCGCAAGCGTGGGGCGGAATCACGTGCGATGGATATGGAGCGACATTCGGGTATTGAAAGCTTAGTGGGGTGGGTGAAGCGCGAATGTATGGACGAGATTAAATCAGCCAATAGCTGGCAGGCGTTGCACCAAGTCATGCAGGACAATGGTTTGCAGTTAAGAACCAGAGGAAATGGTCTAGTGATCGTTGCTGACGGTGAAGCGATCATCAAAGCGAGCACCTTGGGACGTGAGTTTTCTAAATCCAAACTCGAAGCGCGCCTTGGTCCCTTTGAAGCGACTGCATCGGATTCTGTTAAGCCGAGCCGCCAATATACACACCGACCTGTTCGATTGAAGGTGGATACCACCGAGCTATATGCCCGTTATCAATCAGAGCAGAAACGTGCTGCAGCGAGTAAGTCGCAAGCCCTCGAACAGGCCCGCCGTGATAAAGATCGACAGATTGAAAACGCCAAGAGGAAAGGGCGTGGCCGTCGCGCAGCGATTAAGTTAACCGGTAGTAATAAGCTTACTAAGAAGCTTTTGTACAAACAGGCCAGCGATGCATTGAAAAGCGATCTTGAGAGCATTCACAAGCGTTACCAAGAGCAACGGCAAACGATATATCAAAGCAATAAACGCCAAGCCTGGGCGGATTGGTTAAAGAGCCAGGCATTGCAGGGAGATGGTGAAGCCCTCAAAGCGCTACGTAGCCGAGAGGCTGCACAAAAGCTTAAAGGCAATACCCTCAAAGGAGATGCCGTTCAGGCCGAGCTCAAAGCAACGGTCGATACGATTACGAAAAAAGGCACCATTATTTATCGAGTAGGTAACAGCGCTGTGCGTGATGACGGTGAGCGTCTACAAGTGTCGACGGCTTCCAACCAAACCAGTGTCTTAGCTGCGCTAAAGGTAGCAATGGAGCGTTACGGTAATCGTATTACCGTGACTGGTTCGCCTGAGTTCAAGGCGCGAGTAATCAAGGCGACGGTAGATGGCAATCTGTCTATCAAATTTGCCGATCAAGGACTAGAACGCCGTCGTCAGGCATTAATGACCCAGAATAAAAGGGCCAAGCGGTCTGATAAGCCTGGCGTGTTACCGATTGGCAAAGTGCCACCTTCACGCCGTGGCTGGTTGCAGAATCTCTCTCAGCTAGAAGTCTTAGCTATACAGTCAGGCCCTGTAACTGAAAAAGCGGCGGTCATGCCAGTACTAGAGCAGCGTAAAGCTAAGCTCCAAGCTGAGCAGGCAGCTAAAAAGGCGAAACGACAACATAAGAGCCGATCACGTTGATGTGATGGCAAAGGAATCGACGGAAGCCCTAACCGCTTCGGTTGGTAATAACACCGATGTTTAACCCTATTTAGCCGCGCGTTTACGGTGTCGCGCAGGTCGGGCGCCGGGATAGTAAGTGGCGAGCTATCTCTGAAAAGGCCCACATTCACCGCTGGCAACGGCAGGAGTAGGTTACGAGCCTACAGGTTGGTGAATGTAACTTTTAGTCATAACCACTAAGAGTAATTAACCATGCTAAAACGAAAAATTTTAGCGGCTAAAATTCCCGTGCTTGCCATCTCCTTGGCGTTAAACCTTTCTAATCCTGTATATGCGGGGATTCCGGTTGCTGATGGTACGAATCTAGTTCAGAACATCATGTCGGCAATGGAAGCTGTTACACAGACTGCTAAACAAATTCAGCAGTATCAAACCCAGTTGCAGCAGTACGAAAATATGCTGCAAAACTCGATGGCCCCGGCTTCTTATATTTGGGACCAGGCGCAGCGCACCATCAACGATCTGAACCAGGCGACCAACACGCTCGCCTATTACCAGAACCAGCTTGGCAGCCTCGATGCTTACTTAGGCAAGTTCCAGGACGTGGCCTATTACCGCAGCTCTCCTTGTTTCTCGGCGGCGGGGTGCAGCGATGCAGAACGGGCCGCAATGACCGAGAACCGACGCCTTGCGTCTGAATCGCAGAAAAAGGCCAACGACGCACTGTTTAGGAGTCTGGAACAGCAGCAAGATAACTTGGAAGCCGATGCCCGTCAGCTTAATCGCCTGCAATCTGGTGCTCAGAGCGCGGACGGCCAATTGGCGGCCATTGGCTACGCTAACCAGCTTGCTAGCAACCAGGCCAACCAGCTCCTGCAAATCCGCAGCCTGCTGATCGCTCAGCAGAATGCTGTTGGCACTCGAATGCAGGCGGATGCTGACCGCGAAGCTCAATATCAAGCGTCCCGTGAAAGGTTGTTTGATATGGGCGAGCCAACCGACCGTTCGGAAAACAAGGGGTTTTAATTATGAAAAATATCACACGAACTTTTATCGTTAGTGCGTTGGTCTCCTTCGTTCTGGTGGGATGCGGTGAAGATGACGGGCCCAAGCCTGCAACGATCGACTGTGACAACCCAAACCTGACGAAAGAGCAGAGGGAAGAAGGGAACTGTCTTTGGGATATGGGCGAACCCACTGATCGCTCCAAGAACAAGGGGTTCTAACCATGAACAAGATATTCATTCGACTTGTGATGCTCCTGGCAGTTTTACTGACTTCGCAAACTGCGTCAGCGGCCATTGATCCTAATGGTGTCTTGGATGAAGTGGCCGTGCGTTTCATGACGGCCAGTGCTACTTGGGGCACGGTAATTACAAACTATGCCGCCTGGCTATTCTGGACGCTGGGTACGATATCCCTTGTTTGGACTGGCGGGACCTTAATCCTTAAACAAGCGGATATAAGGGAGTTTTTTGCCGAGTTCGTCCGCTTCATCCTGACGTTTGGTTTCTTTCTTTGGTTGCTCAGAAACGGCCCAGACTTTGCGACGTCAATCATCGACTCATTGAGAATGATCGGTGCTCAAGCCGGTGGCCTTTCGAGAGACCTAACCCCATCAGAGCCTATTAGTATTGCGTTCGACATTATTGTGAAAGCTGGTGAGTCCTACAGCATCACAAGCCCGATAGATAACTTGTCTATCTTCTTAATCACGCTGGCAATTTTGGCCTGTATGGCGGTAGTGGCGGCCAATGTGTTGTTGGCCTTGGTGACGGCTTGGATATTGATCTATGCCGGTGTCTTCGTGCTGGGGTTTGGTGGTTCGCGTTGGACTTCAGATATAGCAATCAACTACTTCAAAAGCGTATTGGGCGTTGCTTTGAAGTTGATGACAATGACGTTGCTCATTGGTATTGCCATGTCGATCATGGACGGTTTCTATGCCGATCTATCTAATGATGCCCCTATGCGTGAACTGCTGGTGATCTTTGTCGTTTCACTGGTTCTTGTGATGCTCATTCACTCGGTTCCCAATGTGGTCGCCAGCCTGGTTCCTGGAGGCGGCGCGGCGGCAGGTGCTGGCAGTATCAGTGCCGGAGCGATGGCCGGAGCGGCTGTTGCCACTGGCGGTATGGCTGCCGGTGCAGCAATGGCTACTGCCGGCGGTGCGTCTGCTATTCAGGCTGCATTTGCAAAAGCAGGTGAGAACGTAGCGAACAATACTGACGTTATGTCGAGCCTTGGCGGAGCAATCAGTGGCAGTGGCGATTCTGATGAGGCTGGCTCCTTCTCCCAAGCTTCCGGCCAATCTTCTAGCGGTGGCCAATCCTCTGGCGGTTTTAAAGGTAGCGCTGTAAAAGCGGGGCGTATTGCAGCGGATACCGGTGCGAATTTGATGAAGGGAATGGGGGATATGGCCGGGGATAGAATCAGCGGCACTGCTGGAGGCCGTCTAGCTAGCTCGATCCGAAACAGCACGAAAGATGACGGGGATAGCGATGACCAGGAGGGCGACTGACGACGCTTCCCCTGCATTTGACAACGATAGCTTGGGCGGTGTGGGTACTGGCTGGATGAATCAAACAGGCGGCTTTGATGGCCTATCCAGTGAGGACCAAAAAGAAGCCCGCCAAGCGCACGCAGAATGGCAAGAGCGTGACCCGGAAAAGCACACTTTCGATGTTGAGGACTACGTGTCGTATGCCCAGGAACGCCAGCAGGAGCGCAACGAAGAGGTTGCCAGTTTTGTTAAAAAGAGTCGTATGGCCTAACTAGATAAGGATTACTGATTATGGAGTTTAGCTTTCCACCTCAAAACCTTGCGGAGGTATTTGGTTTCTTCGCAGGGATGTTCATTGTGATGCTGGCCTTCTATTTTTTGGGGCAGTGGCTGCACAGCACCGGACACGGCCCGAAGATGAAAGACATTGCCGACAAAATGGAGGTATTCCAAAACAGGTTGGCCGGACGTGCTTACAAGGACATGACGAGATCGGTCGATCAAATCGACAAAATGAGACGCTGGCCGTTTGGCCGACGCAAGTAGAACGAAAGTACACGGGCCGGTGATGGTGCACCGGCACGAATTTTCACATACCACCTGTCAGAGAGGTGACGCATGGCAATCACACATAATATCGAAGTTCAGCACGCAATTCATCAGGCAGCAATCAAGCTGGCCTCCCTAGAATTCATTGATCAGGAAACCGCTCAGCAGATTTCGTCTGTCGCAGAAGCGGTCGCCAATATGTTTACGATCCTTTACTACCAGGCTGAAACTGGCCGAGCGACGCCGGAGGACTTCGAGCAGGCGTTGGACACTATCCGGCTGGTGACAAGTAACTGAGGCAAAAGCTGATGAACGATAAGGCAAAACGAATACGAGGAAAAGCAGTACATCTATCAAGGTGTACTGCCTGTCCGAGGAAAGAAATTAATTGAGGTGTAGCCAAAGGCGAGCTGGTGTGAGGCACAAAGCCCCATTTCTGCTGGCAACACGTTATTAGAAGTAAAGCATCAAGAACATGAAATTGAATAACCTCATATAGTTATGATATAGTTATAGAGCTCTTTAGCTTAGGACGAATCCGTCTAGTCGGGTGTTTAGCCAGACTCTAATTTATTGAACGGTTTTATGGTTGCGATAGGTTCGCAACCTGATCTCCTCACTCCGTTCGTCAATCAGGTTGCGAACCTATCGCTTCCTCTAGTAAAGAGTTGAGCCCAAAGCCCAAGAGTGTTGCTTTTGGGCTTTTTTATGGGATTAGGTATGACTTTGATAGAGCAGTTAGCATTAGAGCTGAAAAAGAGTGAAGACGAAGTCGGTCGCTTTCTCCAGAGTGCGCCTAAAAGGTATAAAGTCTATACTATTCCAAAGCGTACTTCTGGGCACCGTGTTATAGCTCAGCCTTCTAAAGAGTTGAAAGAGTATCAGCGTAAGTTTCTGGAAATACAACAGTTACCTATCCATGGTTCAGCTATGGCTTATAGGAAAGGGCTGGGTATCAAGCAAAA
>NZ_JAYQWM010000139.1:0-6515 GCF_036662595.1 Escherichia sp. Lx600-2
CTGATAGAAACAGAAGCCACTGGAGCACCTCAAAAACACCATCATACACTAAATCAGTAAGTTGGCAGCATCACCGGGGTTAGGGATTGGCCTTACGCCATCAGCCGACGATTATTTAACAGGTCTGGCGCTTATTTTATTTATTCCCGGGCATCCGGCGGAAAAATACAAAGAGGAATTTTATCTCGGTCTGCAACGCGGCAGAAATAATACCACATTATTAAGTGCTATAACGCTGGAAGCCGCATTACAACAACGTTGCCGGGAAAATATTCATCGTTTTATTCACAACATTATTTATGACATCCCTGGGAACGCAACTCAGGCAATAGAAAAAATTAAACATATTGGCTCCAGTTCCGGCTGCGACATGCTGTATGGCATGGCCGATGGTTGTGCGCTGAGCCAAACCTACGGAGGGAATTATGTCAGTTAAAATAGTCATTAAACCGAATACCTATTTTGATTCTGTCTCACTGATGTCTATCTCCACGCGTGCAAATAAACTCGACGGCGTCGAGCAGGCATTTGTGGCGATGGCGACCGAAATGAATAAAGGCGTGCTGAAGAATTTAGGACTGCTGACGCCGGAGCTGGAGCAGGCGAAAAACGGCGACCTGATGATTGTCATCAATGGTAAATCGGGTGCGGACAATGAGCAGTTGCTGGCGGAGATTGAAGAACTGTTCAACACCAAAGCGCAAAGCGGCTCGCACGAGGCGCGTTACGCCACTATTGCCAGCGCCAAAAAGCATATCCCGGAAAGTAACCTGGCGGTGATTTCGGTCAACGGTCTGTTTGCCGCTCGCGAAGCGCGTCAGGCGCTGCAAAACGATCTCAACGTGATGCTGTTTTCCGATAACGTCTCAGTTGAAGATGAACTGGCGCTCAAGCAACTGGCTCACGAAAAAGGGCTGCTGATGATGGGGCCAGACTGTGGCACGGCGATTATCAACGGCGCGGCGCTCTGTTTTGGTAACGCCGTGCGTCGCGGCAACATCGGTATTGTTGGCGCATCCGGCACCGGCAGCCAGGAGCTGAGCGTCCGCATTCATGAATTTGGTGGCGGCGTTTCACAACTGATTGGCACCGGCGGGCGCGACCTGAGCGAGAAAATCGGCGGCCTGATGATGCTCGACGCCATCGGGATGCTGGAAAACGATCCGCAAACTGAAATTATCGCGCTGATTTCAAAACCTCCCGCGCCTGCGGTGGCCCGTAAAGTGCTGGAACGCGCCCGCGCCTGCCGCAAGCCGGTGGTGGTCTGCTTCCTCGGTCGTGGCGAAACGCCGGTTGACGAGCAGGGGCTACAGTTTGCTCGCGGCAGCAAAGAAGCGGCGCTAAAAGCGGTGATGCTCTCCGGCGTGAAACAGGAAAATCTCGACCTGCATACGCTTAACCAGCCGTTGATTGCGGATGTGCGTGCGCGTCTGCAACCCCAGCAGAAATACATTCGTGGCCTGTTCTGCGGCGGCACGCTGTGCGACGAAACCATGTTCGCGGTGATGGAAAAACACGGCGATGTCTACAGCAACATTCAGCCCGATCCGGAATTCCGCCTGAAAGATATCAACCGCAGCATCAAACACACCTTCCTCGACTTTGGCGATGACGACTTCACCAACGGCAAGCCGCATCCAATGATTGACCCCACCAACCGCATCAGTCGCTTGATCGAAGAGGCGCGCGATCCAGAAGTGGCGGTGATCGTGATGGATTTTGTGCTCGGATTTGGATCGCATGAAGATCCGGTCGGCTCCACCATCGAGGCGATCAAAGAAGCGAAAGCGATCGCCGCTGCCGAAGGACGCGAGTTGATCATTCTCGCCTATGTGCTGGGTACCGATCTTGATACGCCATCGTTAGAACAACAAAGCCAGATGCTGCTTGATGCCGGAGTGATTCTGGCGAGCAGCAGCACCAATACCGGATTGCTGGCGCGTGAATTTATCTGCAAAGGGGAGGAAGCCTGATGAGCCAGTCACTGTTTAGCCAACCATTGAACGTTATTAACGTCGGCATCGCCATGTTTAGCGATGACCTGAAAAAGCAGCATGTAGAAGTGACTCAACTCGACTGGACGCCGCCGGGGCAGGGCAATATGCAGGTGGTGCAGGCGCTGGATAACATTGCCGATTCGCCGCTGGCAGACAAAATCGCCGCCGCTAACCAGCAGGCGCTGGAGCGCATTATCCAGTCGCATCCGGTGCTGATTGGTTTTGATCAGGCGATTAACGTGGTGCCGGGCATGACGCCGAAAACCATTCTTCACGCCGGGCCGCCGATCACCTGGGAAAAAATGTGCGGCGCGATGAAAGGCGCGGTCACCGGAGCGCTGGTGTTCGAAGGACTGGCGAAAGATCTCGACGAGGCGGCTGAACTGGCGGCTTCCGGGGAGATCACCTTCTCGCCGTGTCACGAGCACGACTGCGTGGGATCGATGGCGGGTGTTACCTCGGCCTCGATGTTTATGCACATCGTAAAAAACAAAACCTACGGCAACATCGCTTATACCAACATGAGCGAGCAGATGGCGAAGATTTTGCGTATGGGCGCTAACGACCAGAGCGTGATTGACCGCCTGAACTGGATGCGTGATGTGCAGGGACCAATACTGCGCGACGCGATGAAAATTATCGGCGAAATCGATCTGCGCTTAATGCTGGCGCAGGCGCTGCATATGGGCGATGAGTGCCATAACCGCAATAACGCCGGGACGACGCTGCTGATTCAGGCGCTGACGCCGGGGATCATTCAGGCAGGTTATTCCGTCGAGCAACAGCGCGAAGTGTTTGAGTTTGTCGCCAGCAGCGACTACTTCTCCGGCCCGACGTGGATGGCGATGTGTAAAGCGGCGATGGATGCGGCGCACGGCATCGAATACAGCACCGTGGTCACCACCATGGCGCGTAACGGCGTCGAGTTCGGCCTGCGGGTCAGCGGATTACCGGGGCAATGGTTTACCGGTCCGGCGCAGCAGGTCATCGGCCCGATGTTTGCCGGTTATAAGCCGGAAGATTCGGGGCTGGATATCGGCGACAGTGCCATCACCGAAACCTACGGTATTGGCGGATTTGCCATGGCGACCGCGCCTGCAATCGTCGCGCTGGTGGGTGGCACGGTGGAAGAGGCTATCGATTTCTCCCGTCAGATGCGCGAAATCACCCTTGGCGAAAACCCCAACGTCACCATTCCGCTGCTTGGTTTTATGGGCGTGCCGTTGGCAATCGACATCACCCGCGTGGGTAGCAGCGGCATTCTGCCGGTGATCAACACCGCCATCGCCCATAAAGATGCGGGCGTCGGCATGATTGGCGCGGGCATTGTGCATCCACCTTTTGCCTGCTTCGAGAAAGCCATTCTTGGCTGGTGCGAACGTTACGGCGTCTGACCTACATGTTCATGCCGGATGCAGCGTGAACGCCTTATCCGGCCTACGAATGGCGCGAGAATTGTAGGCCTGATAAGCGTAGCGCATCAGGCAGTCTGGCGTTGGTCATAACTCCATCACCCTCTGTAGCGGACATAACAACATGAAAGAACTTGTGGTCGTTGCCATTGGTGGCAACAGCATTATCAAGGATAACGCCAGCCAGTCGATTGAGCATCAGGCGGAGGCGGTGAAAGCCGTGGCCGATACGGTGCTGGAAATGCTGGCTTCCGATTACGACATTGTGCTGACCCACGGCAACGGGCCGCAGGTCGGGCTGGATTTACGCCGTGCGGAGATTGCCCACGAGCGCGAAGGGCTGCCTTTAACGCCGCTGGCGAACTGTGTGGCGGATACGCAAGGCGGCATCGGCTATCTGATCCAACAGGCGCTGAACAACCGACTGGCGCGTCACGGTGAGAAAAAAGCCGTCACCGTGGTGACTCAGGTGGAAGTGGATAAAAACGATCCAGGGTTTGCTCATCCCACCAAGCCCATCGGCGCATTCTTCAGTGAAAGTCAGCGTGACGAATTACAAAAGGCGAACCCTGACTGGCGTTTTGTTGAAGATGCCGGACGGGGCTATCGCCGCGTGGTCGCCTCGCCGGAACCGAAACGTATTGTCGAAGCACCGGCCATTAAGGCGCTGATCCAGCAAGGCTTTGTGGTGATTGGCGCGGGCGGTGGTGGTATTCCGGTGGTGCGCACTGAAGCGGGAGATTACCAAAGCGTGGACGCGGTTATCGACAAAGATCTCTCTACCGCGCTGTTGGCCCGTGAAATTCACGCCGACATTCTGGTGATCACCACTGGCGTCGAAAAAGTGTGTATTCATTTTGGCAAACCGCAGCAGCAGGCGCTGGATCGCGTAGATATTGCCACCATGACCCGCTATATGCAGGAAGGGCATTTCCCGCCTGGCAGCATGTTGCCAAAAATCATCGCGAGCCTGACGTTCCTGGAACAGGGCGGCAAAGAAGTGATTATCACCACGCCGGAATGCCTGCCCGCGGCGCTGCGCGGTGAAACGGGCACCCATATTATTAAAACGTGAGGACGTAAGATGAAAGAAAGCAATAGCCGCCGTGAGTTTTTGAGCCAGAGCGGTAAGATGGTCACCGCCGCCGCGTTGTTTGGTACGTCTGTGCCGCTCGCCCATGCGGCGGTAGCTGGCAACCTAAACTGCGACGCGAATAACACCATGAAAATCACTGACCCGCACTACTATCTCGACAACGTGCTGCTGGAAACCGGTTTTGACTACGAAAACGGTGTGGCGGTGTAGACCCGCACGGCGCGCCAGACCGTGGAGATTCAGAACGGTAAAATTGTTGCGCTGCGCGAGAACAAGCAGCATCCGGACGCCACGCTGCCGCACTATGACGCTGGCGGTAAGCTGATGCTGCCCACCACCCGCGACATGCATATTCATCTCGACAAAACCTTTTACGGCGGGCCGTGGCGCTCACTCAATCGTCCGGCTGGCACCACCATTCAGGACATGATTAAGCTCGAGCAGAAAATGCTGCCGGAACTGCAACCGTATACTCAGGAACGGGCGGAAAAACTGATCGATTTATTGCAGTCGAAAGGCACTACCATTGCCCGCAGCCACTGCAATATCGAACCGGTTTCCGGCCTGAAAAATCTGCAAAATTTGCAGGCGGTGCTGGCGCGACGTCAGGCGGGCTTCGAGTGTGAAATTGTCGCCTTCCCGCAGCACGGTTTGCTGCTGTCGAAATCGGAACCCTTAATGCGCGAAGCAATGCAGGCAGGGGCGCATTACGTTGGCGGGCTGGACCCAACCAGTGTTGATGGCGCGATGGAAAAATCCCTCGACACCATGTTCCAGATTGCGCTGGACTACGACAAAGGCGTCGATATTCACCTGCACGAAACCACTCCGGCAGGCGTGGCGGCCATCAATTATATGGTTGAAACAGTGGAGAAAACGCCGCAACTGAAGGGCAAACTGACCATCAGCCATGCCTTTGCGCTGGCAACACTCAACGAGCAACAGGTAGATGAACTGGCTAACCGGATGGTGGTGCAGCAAATTTCTATCGCCTCGACGGTGCCGATTGGTACGCTGCATATGCCGCTCAAACAGTTACACGACAAAGGCGTAAAAGTGATGACTGGCACTGACAGCGTTATCGACCACTGGTCGCCTTATGGTCTGGGCGACATGCTGGAAAAAGCCAATCTCTACGCGCAGCTCTATATTCGTCCTAACGAACAGAACCTCTCCCGTTCGCTGTTTCTAGCCACTGGCGATGTATTGCCGCTGAATGAAAAAGGCGAGCGTGTATGGCCAAAAGCGCAGGATGACGCCAGCTTTGTGCTGGTGGACGCCTCCTGTTCCGCCGAGGCGGTGGCGCGTATCTCGCCGAGAACCGCAACGTTCCATAAAGGGCAACTGGTGTGGGGGAGTGTGGCAGGTTGATGCGCATTTGAAACGCCTGCAACGGTGAATAGTAAGAGATTTAAGCCCCAGGGAGTGGGGCGGGAATGGTTTGCTAATGAATGATCCTGAACTTTATAATCTCCCGGCATAATTTCCAGGGGATTATTTGAGAGAAATACACAAAAGTGAGTTTTAACAAAGGTATTTATCAGGCCATAAATGTGACCTGCTTCGGATAAAAAAGATTCAGTATCGAAAAACCAATGATATTCTTGCTGATGGTTACCAACAGTAATTAAGATGTGATTTGTTTTTCCGTAATCGCGAAAATATTCTCATGACCATAAAAGAAAAAATCTTACAAAAATATCCCCATGCTTCCTTTTGTACTTTTGGCGATTCTGCAGCGTTGGCCGATCACCTCGCAACGTTGATTGCGACTGGTGTTAAAACAGCTTCCTGTGGTTCGCTGGCAGGATGTATTGAAGACAACGCATTTCCGATGATTGGTGAGTATAAGATTGTAGAAAATAGCCGTGGTGAGCCTGTATGTGTTATCAGAGTGATTGGCCTGCATTTACTGCGCTTTTCTGATGTCACCGCGGGTAATGACTCCAACTTATTGATAGTGTTTTATGTTCAGATAATGCCCGATGACTTTGTCATGCAGCTCCACCG
>NZ_JAYQWM010000140.1:0-6365 GCF_036662595.1 Escherichia sp. Lx600-2
GAAGTGTGCCAGTTCAGGATGAATGTTTCCATGGGAAAGCCATTTATTAATAATATCAATTAAGTTCGAAAGCTCAGGGAAGATTTGTTCAATGTTTTCCTCTGTCTCCCGCACAGTCATATAGCGACGTCTCCTTGGGGATTGAAAACAAAAACAATAATACAACAAGTATGAAACAGAAGGTAGGTGGCAGGGGCGGAACAGGAAAACGCATGAGGGCGCTTCCTGGGGGAGATGCCTGGTATCTTTAGGGTTCAGTTTTGAGATCGGGAATTTTTGTACATTAAGTGCATTATTTAATCAATTGAAACGCGTAATGGATTGATTTTATCAGCAACTATCGCGTTTAAGTTGTCGATCATATTTGAGTTGTCTCATTAAGGTCGAATCCCCTGAAAGCGGCGTATAACGTAGGAGTTCCCCTCTATAGCAATAGGTAAGGCTGTTCAAAAAAGGCTTACCGTACAATAATTCGCTATATCCAGACGGCCCCCCTTGTCATACAAGCTCGTAAGTGGCCCTGACGGCCTGTCAATGCGGTACTGCCCTGTCGGGACTGCTCTACCCACATAAGTTTCTACATAGCTTGAAGCTGGATGGGGAGGTATTACGGCTTTAGCCGTAATACTTTCTTCGTCCTCGCAGCGCTGACAGTTTTCAGGGATCAAATTCGGTGGTTGTGTGAAAACGGTGCTGGTTGATAACCAGAAGGCTGCGGTGCTGAAGAATAACAACGGGAAAGTCGTGTTCAACTCCGGATTCCTGTTGCTGGCCGACCACTATAACTTCCTGCCACGGGCATGCCGTCCACGCAGGGCCAGAACAAAAGGTAAGGTTGAGCGGATGGTGAAATACCTCAAGGAGAACTTCTTCGTCCGGTACCGCAGGTTCGACAGCTTCACTCATGTTAATCAACAACTGGAGCAATGGATAGCCGATGTGGCTGACAAACGGGAGCTTCGCCAGTTCAAAGAAACGCCGGAACAGCGCTTCGCGCTGGAGCAGGAACATCTGCAGCCGTTACCGGATACGGACTTCGATACCAGTTACTTCGACATCCGCCATGTGTCCTGGGACAGCTATATCGAGGTTGGTGGTAATCGTTACAGCGTTCCCGAAGCGCTGTGTGGTCAGCCAGTATCGATACGAATATCGCTGGATGACGAGTTGCGGATCTACAGTAATGAGAAACTGGTGGCCTCACATCGCCTCTGTCCGGCATCGTCTGGCTGGCAGACAGTGCCGGAGCATCACGCCCCGCTCTGGCAGCAGGTCAGTCAGGTGGAACATCGACCACTGAGTGCCTATGAGGAGCTGTTGTGATGCATGAGCTGGAAGTCCTGTTGAGTCGCCTGAAAATGGAGCATCTGAGTTATCACGTTGAAAGCCTGCTGGAACAGGCAGTTAAAAAAGAGTTGAACTACCGGGAGTTCCTGTGCATGGCGCTACAGCAGGAATGGAACGGCAGGCATCAGCGCGGTATGGAGTCCCGGCTGAAGCAGGCTCGTCTGCCGTGGGTCAAAACGCTGGAGCAGTTCGATTTTACCTTCCAGCCGGGCATCGACCGTAAGGTTGTCCGGGAACTGGCTGGTCTGGCGGCGAAAACGTGATCCTGCTGGGACCTCCTGGTGTCGGAAAAACTCATCTGGCCATAGCTCCTGGCATGAAAGCGGTGGATGCGGGACATCGGGTACTGTTTATGCCACTGGACTGACTGATCGCGACACTGATGAAAGCGAAACAGGAAAATCGGCTGGAGTGTTAGCTACAGCAACTGAGTTATGCCCGGGTGTTGATCCTGGATGAAATAGGCTATCTGCCGATGAACAGAGAGGAAGCCAGCCTGTTCTTCCGGCTACTGAACCGTCGATATGAAAAAGCGAGCATCATACTGACGTCAAACAAAGGGTTCGCAGACTGGGGAGAAATGTTCGGAGATCACGTGCTGGCAACAGCGATACTGGATCGGTTGCTACATCACTCAACCACGCTGAATATCAAAGGAGAGAGTTACCGGTTAAAAGAGAAACGTAAAGCTGGAGTGCTGACCAAAAACACAACGCCAATCAGTGATGATGAAATGGTGGAAAGCAGACAGCATCAGTAACGAAAGTATCTTAGCGGGCATGAAAATGGCAAATAACGGTCAAACATCGTGGCGTTGACAGCACCGCCTGCTCCAGGCGCTTCAGCACCGCTGCCGGCTGCTCGCGCATGATGAACGAGCAGATGTTAGTGTCGAGCATCCAGGTTTTCTTCATGGCTCAAAGCGTCCTTCATCGCTGACCACATCCTCACGCTCCGCCATAAAGTCCGGATCGGCCCTGTCCAGCTGCGCGAACGAGCCCCAGGTCGGCCGGACGGGACGCAGAATGATGCTGTCCCCTTCCCGGACGATCTCCAGCTCGCTGACGCCGTCAAAATCCAGGTCCCGGGGCAGACGGATGGCGCGGTTATTGCCGTTTTTAAATATCGAAACTGTGCGCATGGATGTTCCTCCGGCTGATCATGCATGATGTGTGAGTACATATGTGCAGTATATGCCTGCCGGACTGGTCTGTATAGGTGTAACATATGCAGATGACTGACATATGCGTATGTCTGCCCTATGCAGATGCGTGGCATGTGGATATGCTGCGCATATCCTGTTTTCTCATTTCTCCACCGCAGATCCGAAAACCACCAAAACCGGATCCGCACTTTTCCAGCCTGAAGTGACATCGTTGGCCATACAGCTTTATTTCTGAATTGTGCCCGACTGAGAAGCAGCTGACTCAGTTCCGGAATCGGCGCAGATGAATTTCGGGAACAAAATAAATGTTGCCGCGCGCCCGTGAGCATGCCACGTACAGCCTGTTACGGGACGACGGTGGAAGGGCTGCCAGTTCCTGACGGGTCAGAAGCTTCCAGTGGGAAGATCCCATCACAATGCAGACATCCTGAAAGTGGTCGAGCCCTTTACTGACGCCCCAGTTCATGGAATAGCAGCCGTAACGGTGATGTTCACGATAGAAGAGCTTAATCACCGTATTATCGGCGTGCAGGGTGGCTGTGCGCTCTGCATCTGTGATCGTTTCAATCAGGGTGGCATGTATCCCATGGGCAGCGATACGGATGTTCAGTTGTCCGGTGATAAACTCGCACACTGAAGCTGAGCAACGCCATGTCCGGTTGAGCGTGTCCCGGTCAACCGTGAAACCTGCTGCGTCGAAGCGGGCCTCATATCGCGTAATGTCATCGTGCAGCGTTGAATTAACGTTGCCGTCATGGCTTGTATCAAAGGTATGTTGATAAAAATCGCCGCAACAGAGCACAGTGATTTCCGCGCGGCAGAGCTCCAGCAGAAAATTAAAGTCATGTCCGGCAAAGTCCTGGACTTCATCGATAAGCAGTTCATCGTAGTAACGGGCAAGCCGGGTACGGATATCCGGCAGCAGCCCCCGGGCTGTGAGTAAGTGTGCGAGCCTCCGGTGATACAGCCGTCCGGCGGGATCCTGATAATGCCGGGCATTCGTGCGCGGTATTCTGGGTGGGGGCTGGTCGAAGCTCAGCCCACGCGATGCCAGCTGCTCCTGCAGGAAAGGCCTGAAGCAAAAACCGTGCAGAAACTCAAACCAGGTCATCACCCTGATCCCGTCCGGGATAAAGCCAAAACGTCTGATAATCTGCGCCCGGAGATGCGCTTCATTATTCACGGTGAAGGTCAGGATCAGCGTCCGCCGGTCCTCACTCAACCGCTGTATCAGCAGCGTGGTCTTGCCCGAGCCGGCAACCGCAAATATCACTCTCTTATCCATGCCAGTGCCTCCTGAATATAATCAGGTACTGTCAGCTCTTCGGCGTGCAGCTGTAACAGCCGGAATGCTGCTTCTGCCTTATTGGCCAGCATGTATTCCTGCACCGTGAGTGTCCGGCGTGTTCCGCGGAAAAGCGCATCACACAGACCAGCGTTATCCTGATACAGGCAGATTTCAAATGTGGATCGGGTGTTATCGCGATCAGCAAATACCCGGGAGCGGGAACAAAGCACGTCAGCATAGCGTTCATCGCAGTTTTGCTGATAGTTGCCGTCATTATCACGAAGGGCCGCGACGCGATTTTCCAGAAGACGGGCCAGTTCAAGATAACGACGGAAACTCGTTCCGCCGATAGCGATGATGTGAACCCCGTCATCCTCCGGCGACCTGCCATACAGGCGGCGATAAAAGGCCTCGATCAGAATAAACTCAGCATCCCCCTCCACGAGCAGCACACGTCTGGCCAGCGCAAATTCCAGCACATTATTGTCCGGTGCTTTCATGAAGAAGGCGGCAGTCTCAGCGGAAAGTTCATTCATCAGTACCGGTCGGGCAGACCCGAGGAGGATTGCCTTACGCAGATCGAGGCGGGATGAGATATGGCTGCTGTGTGTGGCAATAAACACCTGCGTCTGCCGTTCAGTTGCAAGCTGATTAACCAGCCTCTTCATACTGACATGGCTGAGATGATTCTCCGGCTCCTCAAGCAACAGTGCGTGGAGCTCTCCCTGCTGCTGATGCCGCTGCAGTGCAAACTCTGTTTTGATGAAGCACTGCCTTCCTTTTCCACGGTGACGAATGGAAATACCGTCCTCGGTAATGTCCAGATTCGCCTCAAGACCTGATTTAGCACCGGAACGCACGCCAAACTGATACGTATCCAGCGTGTCGTTTATGGCTGACAGATGCCGGGTGCAGAAGTGCATTTTCTGTTGCCGGTAACTGTTTTCAAGCCGGTACCGATCGGCTACCGGCACATTGACGCTGTAAACTGTGCGCGTATATTCCTGTGCGGCGTGCTCGTTATCGATGCGTGCACTGTCTAACAGCAGATGGCGCAGATAGCGTCTGAAGCCGGCAAAATGCCCCCCGGAGAAGGTGCTGAACCGCACGGAATAGTATTCATAGGGAAAATTATCGGGATCCTGCTGCAGGACATGATGTATATCCTGACCGTATTCCTCCGTCATGGGTGCAATGCGCATTCTGAGACCATCCGCATCGATACCCGCCAGATTTTGCCTGCCGTTCAGGTCAGGATCTCCCCCATTACTCAGGAAAACATCAGCTGTCAGCACGGGTAACCGATCGGCGCGGCGCTCACCTTCCTGAAACTGCCTGACTGCTGACTGGGACAGGAGCGATTCCACACCCAATGCCTCGACCCGGTGCCGGCTGTCGCTCAGCACAAGGTCAAGGGCCAGCAGAATCGTGCTTTTCCCGGACTCATTGTCCCCGACCAGAATGTTACGGTCATGAGTGAAGCGCAGGTCCAGTTCCGGAAACTTTTTAAAGTTTTGCAGCATAAGCCGCGTGATCAGAGGCATCTTTTATTCCTTTATATACCGCTGACTGAAAGAGTGTCCGGCAGCGCCAGACCGCCTGTTTTGTTTTACAGCGTTATCTTATCCAGTCTTCCAGCACAAGACCCGGTACCCGTTCAAATTCCCGCGTATTATTCGTCACCAGCACGGCACCGGCGGCGATGGAGTGTCCGGCAATCGCCGTGTCGTTCGGGCCGATCGGCGTCCCGGCGAGGCGCAGCGCCACCTTAATCTCCGTGGTCGCGTCCACCGCGGCGCGATCCCAGGGCAGGATGGCATCGAGGCGGGTGCAGAACGCGTCAACCAGCTGCACGTGGCGCGGCGAGGCCTTCGGGCCGGTAGCCCCGAAGCGCATTTCGGAATAAGTGATGGCCGAGACCACGATACGGTGGCCACGCAGCACCGCCTGCTCCAGGCGCTTCAGGACGGCTTCCGGCTGCTCGCGCATGATGAAAGAGCAGATGTTGGTGTCCAGCATATACGTTTTGTTCACAGGTTAACCCGTCCTTCGTCGGTGACAACGTCCTCGCGCTCCGCCATAAAGTCCGGGTCAGCTTTTTCGAGCTTCGCGAACGAGCCCCAGGTCGGCCGGACGGGGCGCAGGATGATGCTGTCCCCTTCCCGGACGATCTCCAGCTCGCTCACCCCCTCAAAATCAAGATCGCGGGGCAGACGGATGGCGCGGTTATTGCCGTTTTTAAAAATGGATACGGTTCTCATTATTTCCTCCTGGCCGACCGGCCTTTATACATATGCTCAGTATATGCAGATGATCGGCATATGTATAGATATAGCATATGCAGATGGCAGGGGTACGCATATGCCAAACCTATACACACTTCTGTCTTTTTTCTGCTGAGATCCGAAAAAAGCTATAATCGGAGATTTAAATTTCATCAGTACTGACAGGGTGTTAAACACAGGTATTATCGAACGGTTCTGTTTTCGGCACTGTTGCAAAGTTAGCGATGAGGCAGCCTTTTGTCTTATTCAAAGGCCTTACATTTCAAAAACTCTGCTTACC
>NZ_JAYQWM010000141.1:0-6284 GCF_036662595.1 Escherichia sp. Lx600-2
AATCGGCTCAAACATGAAGAAATGAAATGACTGAGTCAGCCGAGAAGAATTTCCCCGCTTATTCGCACCTTCCCTAACGTGAGAAGTATTGTGTACTGGAGGGAGTTAATTTAACAATTTGAATTTACGTTATAGGTTTTACTGCTACTTTGATATTATTTCGCTCTCCTTAACTAAAAAGTTAAGTGGAGAGCGAAGTTAATATGTTAAATCACAGGGTATTTATTAATTTTTTCAGTCTGTTAGTGTGCGATTATCGATAACAAAACGATATTTCACATCACCGCGCAGCATTCGCTCATAGGCTTCATTAATTTGATCGGCCCGAATCATCTCTATATCAGCCACGATGCCATGTTCGGCGCAAAAATCGAGCATCTCCTGAGTTTCTGGAATGCCGCCAATCATAGAACCGGCTATCGCACGGCGTTTCATGATCAGGTTGAAAACTTCCGGCGATTTATGCGGTGTCGCAGGCGCACCAACCAGCGTCATGGTGCCATCACGCTTCAGCAAGGTGGTAAAATCGTCGAGATTATGTGGCGCAGCTACTGTATTCAAAATGAAATCGAAACTCTTCAGATGAGCCGCCATCTCATCGGCATTGCGTGAGTTAACAACTTCATCGGCCCCCAGGGCTTTTGCCGCTTCGCGTTTTGCCTCAGAAGTGGTAAATGCCACCACATGTGCCCCCATCGCGTGGGCCAGCTTAATCCCCATATGTCCCAGACCGCCGATGCCGACCACGCCCACTTTTTTACCCGGCCCGGCCTGCCAGTGACGTAGCGGCGAGTACGTGGTGATCCCTGCACACAACAAAGGAGCCACCGCCGCCAGCTGCTCTTGCGGGTGACGAATACGCAGAACATATCGCTCATGAACGACGATCTGTTGTGAGTAGCCGCCCAGAGTATGGCCCGGTTCGTCCGGCGTTGGCGAGTTATAGGTGCCGGTCATGTGATCACAGTAGTTTTCCAGCCCGTCTTCACACTCTTCGCAATGCTTACAACTGTCGACAATGCAGCCGACACCGACCAGATCGCCCGGCGCATATTTTTTTACCTGATCACCAACGGCTACCACACGCCCCACAATTTCATGACCCGGCACGCAGGGATAAACCGTCCCCGCCCACTCGGAACGGACCTGGTGGAGATCGGAATGGCAGACGCCACAGTAAGCGATTTCGATTTTGACATCATTCGGTCCCGGTTCACGCCGGGTGATATCCATCGGTTCAAGTGGTTGTTTAGCGGAATATGCACCAACAGCTTTGATCTTCATTGTGTTTACTCCTGATTAGCTATGTGTATTTGGCGACGCCTGATATGTCATCGCGGCAAAACGCGTCCATTGAATATAGCCAATATTTAAACCACCCGATCCAGCCCCAACATGCCGCGAGCCTGAATGAAACAGAGCAGCAACGTTCCCCATAAGGCCATCGTCAGGTAGGGGCTTATACCGAGAATATTGAAGCCGCTTTCAATAATTTGCAGAAGAAACAGCGCCAGCACCATACCAATTATCCGCCCGCTGCCGCCGTCCGGATTAACCCCGCCGAGTACTGCCGCGAGGATTGACACCAGCAAGTACGATTCGCCATAAGAGGCCTTAGCCGAGTTGAGTTTCGACATCATCAAAAATGCCGCTACCGCACAAAGCAAGGCGGAAATGACATAAACCCAAATCAGCACCCGACGAGTGTTAATGCCGGAGTAAAGTGTTGCTCGTTCGTTAGACCCAATCAGGTAAATGGCTTTACCGAGCGGCGTTTTCTCCAGCAATATCCACAGCCCCAGTGCCACTGCGGCAAACAACCACATCGGTAGCGGAATACCGAACCATTGCGCATGATTCAACCACAGCACCCATGAGGGATAATTGGCAATGGCGCTACCACCTGTCACCAGAATATTTATCCCTTTGAGCAACGTCATCATCCCAAGCGTTGCAAGAATTGGCGACACTCGAATACCAGCAATCAATACGCCGTTACATAAACCGATTATCACCGCCGCGCCAGCGCCCGCCAGTAACGTAGCGACAACCGTAGCAATACCCGGTGGATACTGAGTCGCCACCCACGCCATCACCAGTGAACAGGCGTTAGCAGTGGCTATAATTGACAAGTTAATGCCACCGCAAAGCATGGTCACCGCCATAGCCAACGCCAGAATGCCCAGCACGGGCATTTGCGAAGCGACGGACTGGAAATTACTTATCGACCAGAAAATCTCCGGCATAGTAATGCTGAACGCGGCAACAGTTAGCACCAGCAGGCCGATCAAGTAAAACTCAACGTTATTACGCCACGATTTTTTCATAGCAGACTCCGGTTCTGATGCTGACTCCACGCCGTGGCACTAATGCTGGCAACGATGATGATGCCGGTGATCAATGTTTGCCAGTAAGACGAGACTCCCAATAAATTTAGCCCGTTTTGCATCACTGCCAACAACACCACGCCGAGCAAAGTACCGGTTAACGTGCCGCGCCCGCCGAGCAAACTAGTGCCGCCAAGCACCACCGCAGCCAGTACTGTCAGCTCATAACCCAGAAGAGAATCGGGGGCGACAGTCATCACCGTCCACGACTGCACTACACCCGCAGCGCCAGACATCAATCCCATATAGCCATAGACGAAAAGTTGCAGTTTCAGCACGCTAAAGCCGATGCGACTGGCTGATTCGCGGTTCCCGCCAAGGGCATAAATTTTGCGCCCTACACTGGTGAAATTCATGATAAACGCTGTTAGCAGCACCACCGTAATCATGGCGATCAGCGGCAGACCAAGGCCATAGTCATAGCCATCAGCATCGGTGTACTTGAACAACATAACCCCCTGCTCAAACCACGGCGGAAAGTCGTACAGCCACACACCTTTACTCAACCATAACAGCAGGCCATAGAAAATATTCAGCGTCGAGATAGTGATGATGATAGAAGGCACCCGTAGGCGATTAACCAGTAAGGCGTTAATTAAGCCAAGTAAAATGCCGATGCAGCCCGCCAGTGCAAACGCGACAGCGAAGTTGCCACCAATTTTTTGCAGCAACAGCACCATGCCGTATTGCGCAATGATGGTCATTGCTGGAAACGAAATATCAATTCCACCGGAAATCAACACCACAAACAAACCACAGGCGAGAATAGTCAACATGGCATAGTTATTGGCGAGATCGTACAAATTACCGAATGTCAGAAACTCGTCGCTGCGCCAGGCAAGGCCAACAAACAGCACCACAATCAGTAATGCCAGCCAGAATTCATGGCGTTTTTTCAGTTCAGCCATTTACCACCTCCGCAATCCTGGCCTGAGAACTGCTGTCAGGCAGGAAGCTATGGGTGATCTGACCTTTTTGCATTACCAAAATCCGGTGGCTTTGATACCACGCTTCTTCAATTTCATCGCAGATCATCAATACCGCAATGCCATGAGCCGCCAGATCGCTGATAATGCCGTATATTCCTGCTTTGTTGGCGATATCAACACCGACTGTCGGGCTATCGAGAATCAACAGTCGTGGCCCAATCGCCAGCCATTTGGCGATCGATACTCGCTGCGCGTTACCACCAGAAAGCGTATTCACCGGGAGATGAGGATCAGAGACTTTGATGGTCAATGCCTTGATTAGCCTGTCCACCAGGTCACGCACTTTAGCTTCACTCAGAAAGCCGAAGCGATCTTTTACCTTGTGAAAAACAGTGCTAATGATGTTGTCTTCAATAGATTGCGCCATCACCAAACCGCGCGACATGCGATCTTCCGAAACATAACCAATACCGTGGCGGATGGCGTCCTGGTTACTATGCAGTGTAACCGGCTGGCCGTTGATGAGGATCTCGCCAGCATCCGGTCGGGTCATACCAAACAGACTCAGACATAATTCCGTGCGCCCCGCACCAAGCAGGCCAACAATCGATACCACTTCGCCCGCTTCCACCCGCAAGTTAATATTTAGATATTCCCCATGACGACTTAAATTACGCACCTCCAGCACCGGGGTGCTGGATTTT
This sequence comes from Escherichia sp. Lx600-2, assembly GCF_036662595.1. Lineage (NCBI taxonomy): Bacteria > Pseudomonadati > Pseudomonadota > Gammaproteobacteria > Enterobacterales > Enterobacteriaceae > Escherichia > Escherichia sp. Lx600-2. The sequence continues at coordinate 4,021 of NZ_JAYQWM010000141.1, forward strand.
CCCTGCCACAACTCTCGCACCTGATATTCAAACTCCTGGCCGGTCATCAGGAAACCGAGTTGTTTTGTGGTCATCTCTGCAGCCGGAAAAGTCCCGACCAGCTCACCATCTTTCAGCACTGAAATACGGTCGGAAACTTCCATCACTTCTTCCAGACGATGACTGACGAAGACCACGCAGATCCCGCGTTCCCGCAATTGATGCACCACCTGTAATAACCCTTGCACTTCCTGATGGGTCAGCGAAGCGGTTGGTTCATCCATCACGATCAACCGTGCGTCCTGCGCCAGTGCACGGCAAATTGCCACCAGCTGACAGCGGGCAATTGAAAGCTCAGAAACGAGCGTATCCAGTGGCAATGTGACGTTAATACTGGTCATTGCCGCCTGCGCCACCTCACGCAGACGACGTCGGTTAACAAACAGACCGTGGTGATAGTGATTCACGGCGATATTCTCCCAGACACTCAGGTTAGGAAATAAAGAGAGGTCCTGATAAATCACCTGAATCCCCTGCGCCACCGAAGCGGCGGGTGTCAGCTTTGACCATTTTTTCCCACCAAGCGTAATTTCCGCTCCCTCATCCGGGCGATAAACACCGGACATAATTTTGATCAACGTCGATTTACCACAGCCGTTTTGCCCGGCAAGGCAGTGCACTTCACCCGACATAAAGTCGAGAGAAACATCGCGCAGCGCTCGCGTGGCATGAAACGTTTTGTTGATATGACGAAGGGAAAGGAAGGTTTCCATAACATCCCCTGGCAATAAGAATCGGGGCTTTCGCCCCGAAGAAATGGATTAATAAAGTGAGTCGATATTGTCTTTGTTGACCAGTAATACCTTATGGAAACGGATAATTCGCTTATCCATATCTACGTCGGCCTTACCCAGATTCTGCATTTCTAATCCAGGTTTGATCTCTTCACCCTTCAGCAACGTGCTGGCGACGGCTGCGAGTGCGTAACCTGCAGAGGCCGGATCGTAAGTAATCCCTTCGGTGATATCACCACTTTTAATCAGTGATGCCGCCTGTGAAGGGATCATCATGCCATAGACTGCGACTTTATTTTTCGCCCGTTTCTCTTTCACCGCACGTCCCGCGCCAATCGGACCGTTTGAACCAAAGGAGACAACCGCTTTTAAGTCAGGATAGGTTTTCATCAGGTCCAGTGTGGTACGACGTGAGTCATCCACACTCTCGGCAACCGGCATGCGGCGGGTAACTTCATGCATATCCGGGTAATGCTCTTTCTGGTATTTCACCAGCAAGTCAGCCCATAAGTTATGCTGCGGCACGGTCAAACTACCCACGTAAATCACATAGCCGCCCTTGCCCCCCATGCGTTTCGCCATATGCTCAACATATTCAGCGGCAAATTTTTCGTTATCAATGATTTCGATATCCCAGTTAGCACTTGGCTGACCGGGGGATTCGTTGGTCAGAACCACAATTCCGGCATCTCGCGCTTTTTTGAATACCGGTTCCAGCACGTTGGCATCGTTTGGCACGATAGTAATTGCATTAACCTTACGGGCGATTAAATCCTCAATAATTTTAACCTGTTGCGGAGCATCAGTACTTGAAGGCCCCACCTGTGACGCATTAACACCAAAGGCTTTACCCGCCTCAACCACACCTTCGCCCATGCGATTAAACCACGGCATACCATCGACTTTAGAAATATTCACCACGACTTTTTCCGCTGCCTGGAGCGGCGCAGAAATTAGCGCAGCGCCTAATAACAGCGAAGACACCATATTGATAACAAAACGTTTATTCATCATTTCAGCCTCATTGCAGGGTAGTCAGGAAGTGTTCGCCCAAATTAGCGCGCTGGAGAGAATAAGAATTTTCGAATATTTTTATGCAGAATAAACAGCCCTATTTCAGGCAGCTATTAAAAATATGGTTATAAATATGGACAAAACGGGCAGCAACAATAAGTGTGACATTCATCACGTAAAAAATAGCAAAATAAACAAAATTAGCGATATTTTATGTGTGTGAGTTTATTTCGCGTATATAAATAGTTATCTACACAACGTCAATAAGGGCATATTCTTCAAAGATAACGTCCATTTCTGGTGAATAGCTTCCTTCTGCCTGGAAAAAACGACGGTGTTCATTACGCCAATATTCAAGACTGAGGTCACCTTCACCTTCCTTACGGGCAAGCTCCGCGGTGAGGTGATGCTGCCAACTTACTGATTTAGTGTATGATGGTGTTTTTGAGGTGCTCCAGTGGCTTCTGTTTCTATCAG